>CATPCK010000584.1 GCA_955652655.1 uncultured Ktedonobacteraceae bacterium
AACCAGCAGGATTTCGCGCCACCAGCCTGTTGCCAGCCTACGGGCTTGCAGAGAATGGTGTAGCTGTGACGCTAACGCCAGTGGAAGAGGGACCAGCATTTGACACGATCGACCTGGAAACTTTGCAGGCAAAGGGGTTTGCCCAACCTGTACAAAGCAACGACCAGCGGGCGACCATAAGGGTCCCCTCCCAGCCCCACAACACCCCCGCCCCTACGCGCAGCATCGCATGCACGGGAAAACCATTGCCAGAGACAGAGGTTGTCATCGTCAACACGGAAGGTGAACGACTGGGAGAGCGCCAGGTAGGTGAAGTGCTGGTGAGTAGTCCTAGCTTGATGGAGGGCTATTACGATCAGCCAGAGGCCACGCACATGGTACTCCATGACGGCTGGCTATGGACAGGCGACCTGGGCTATTTAGCACATGGCAAATTATATATAACCGGTCGGAAAAAAGAGGTTCTCATTGTCGGCGGGCGCAACTATTATCCAGATGACCTGGAGCAGGTGGTCATTATGGCTTTGGGCATGCATCGTGGGGATACGGTAGCCATTGCCTGCGAGGACCCGGTACGAGCAACCGAATTGGTAGTGGTACTGGTGGAGACAGCCGTAACAGACCAGGTCGAGCAGGAAACCTTGCGGCAACGCGTCCGTCAAGTATTGATTGAAGCTGACTACCCGGTCAGCGAGGTCGTTCTGCTACGGCCCAAAACTATTCAGGTCACGCCAAATGGGAAACTAAAACGGGTTGAGCTCAAAACGCGCTACTTAAAGGGAGAGTTTTTGAATGGCAACTAAACGAGTAAGAGCAGCCGAAGCGCTCGTAGATATCCTGGAACGGGAGGGAGTCTCGGTCATCTTTGGCATACCTGGTGGACCATTGCTTCCGCTTTACGATCAACTGGCTACTAACCCCAACATCCGTCTGATCCTGGTCAAACACGAGCAAGCTGCTGCTTACGCGGCTTTTGCCTATGCAAAAGTGACCGGGCAATTGGGGGTGTGCGCTGCCACGCTCGGCCCTGGCGCAACCAATTTGCTGGCCGGTTTGCCGGTTGCCCTGGTTGCCAGTGTCCCTATCCTGGCACTCACCGGGCAGGTGCAGACAACAGCTTATGCCAGAAGTGCCCATCAAGAATCGACCGGCTGGTTTCGCACTCCTAACCAGGAAGCGATGTACGCTGGCACCTGCAAGCATACCGCTACTTGCAACGAGCCTGCTCGCTTTGCCGATTTTGTACGCCACAGCATACGCATCGCACTCTCGGGACGACCCGGCCCGGCACACCTGATCATTCCGGCAAACATCCTGCACCAGACGGTTGACTACTCACCGCTTGACCCCTCAGAATATCGCCTCATAGAGAGCAAGACCTGCGACGACTCGGCAATGGCAGCTATCGCTCAGCAAGTGGCGCAGGCTCGTTACCCACTTATCCTGGCCGGGGAACGCGCTCTGCTGCCCGATGCAACCTACGAAATTCAAATGGTAGCCGAGCGCTTTTCCATACCAGTCGCTACCGACCTGGCCTGCAAATCAGCAGTGGATGAGTATTCGCCCATGTTCCTGGGCTGCATAGGCGTGCTGGGTCATAAAGTCGCCGAAAACTACCTCAAGGAAAAGTCTGACCTGGTGCTGGCAGTTGGCCAGACGTTCAACGAAATCTCCACGCTGAGCTGGGATCCATCCCTGGCAGCAGGACGGCAGTTGATTCAGCTGGATACCGATCCAGAGGAGATTGGTAAAGTGTACCCGGTCGCCGCAGCAAGCGTCGGGCACCTACCGACAATGCTCACCTGCCTCGCAGAAAAGCTGAACGTCCTGGGAGTGACTAAACAGAGTGAGCGCGAGACGGCAGTCGCGTCCCTACTCAAACAACACCCGCTATTTTCCGTCAAAGAAATGCGCAGTGAGAAGGTGCCTCTGCTCCCGCAAAGAGTGGTTCACGAAATTCGCCAGGGGCTGCCGGAAGAGACACTCATTCTCTCGGACTCCTCAAAGTGGACACGCTGGTTGGGGCGCTACCTCCCTGCACGACGACGCACTTTTGTGACCGCCCACGACTATGAGCCGATGGGCTGGGCAGTTGCCGGGGTTATCGGGGCCAAACTCGCCTGTCCGGATCGTCCTGTGGTGTGCGTCAGCGGCGACGGGGCATTTCTGATGAGCGCAATGGAACTCTCCACCGCTGCCAACTACCACCTGGATATCATCTGGCTGATTATGAACGACTCGCGGCTCGGAGTCATCTACGATCTGCAAAAAACACTCTATGGCGGTCATATTGCCGCCACCACCTTTGAAAACCCTGATTTCGTGAACCTTGCTGCCTCCTACGGTATCAAAGGTCAGGTGATTGAAAAACCTGGCGAGTTAGTCTCTGCACTACAGACAGCCGTGGGACAGGGCGGTCCAGCCATATTTGATGTGCGCTTTGACCCCGACGAAGTGCCACCACTCCGTCCGCGTAGTGTCCTCATTACCAAGGAGATGGGGCTGCCCAATCCCAAGCCAGGTCCGGAAGTAACCCGCGCCTTCATCTCAATGTTGAAGGAGAAATAGTCCATGCCCAACACCACCTACGAGATTGCTATGTCGCGACGACTCAATCGACCAACCTCCATCGCTTACAAAGTTGTGGAGGATATTGAACGCTTCCCCGAATTTATGCCCAATGTCAATTCACTGACCCTGTTAGAAGCAGAGGGAAATCGCAAGGTGGCTGCCTGGGATATTACCATTGACGACGCGCCGCTGAGCTGGATCGAGGAGGGAATTTACGATAAGCAGAACTTGATAGTCCACTTCAGGTCGCTAGAGGGAGTATTTGACCGTTTCGACGGGTACTGGCAGGTGATACACGATGGAGAGGGCAGTCAAGTTACGTTTGAGCTAGTTTATGAAATTGGCTTGCCTGAAATCGAAGATATTGTCGGGCCAATCCTGCGCGAGCGAATGGTTGAAAACGCTGAAAGTATGTTGGAGGCTATCGAGAAATGGGTCGAGGAGGTGGAATGAATACCGATACCCAGAACACCTCCATCGACTTTGCCTTGCTCGGGCATCCTTCCAGCTACGAACACCTGGGCGATATTTTTAGACATTCCCGGCCTGATTTCAATCGTGAAAAGCTCACAAAGTACAGGGCAACCCTTGAGAAGATTTTTGAGTGGACACCCAGTTATGCCTCTCCAGACCTCTTATTGATACCCCTGGCTGGTGGACGGCAAGTGTCCGGTCGATTGATCTTTTGCAATTTTTTACCCGAAACAATCCATTCTCCCCGGAAAATGTTGGCGGCTTACCAAAAAATGCGTGATGGCTGCAATGTAGCAAAGGATCTGGGAGCAAAGGTAGTGGGTCTGGGTGGCTTTACTTCTATCATCGGTGGTACTCAAGGGGAGAAAGAGTCGGAAGAGCTTGGTATCGCTATAACTTCGGGTAACTCATTAACCGCGGCCCTGGCGATTGCACAGCTTGATAAACTGCTGAGCCGTTTGGATTGGGACTTAGGCGACAGGACAGTCGCCGTGGTGGGAGCCAGCGGCGATATCGGGCGAGCATGCGCCCTGGCTTTGGCACCACGTGCTCGGCAAGTGTTGCTCATCGCCCGCAACAGGGCAAAATTGGAGGAACTCCGATGCGAAATGCCCGCGAGTGCCGAGATACACGTTAGTACGAACGTACAGGATGCGACACACGCCAGCATCATCATCGCTGCCACCAGCGCCAGTCAGCCCATTCTGTCCGAGGCGGACCTGCGGCCTGGCACAATCGTCTGCGATGTTGGCTATCCTAAAAATTTGTCTTACGCATCAGACCCTCGACCAGAGGTGCTGGCCATCTCCGGTGGATTGGCCGAAATGCCTTTCGCGCTAGATATTACCTATTACACACAGCTTCCGACCCCTACCGTCATGTACGGCTGCTTTAGCGAGGCAATGATCCTGGCAATGGCTGGTCGGTACGAAAGCTACTCCATCGGACAGGGTCGCATCACCCAGGATAAAATGGAGAATATCCTGGCCCTGGCACAGGTGTACGGCTTCCAACCTGCATCGCTCTTCCGTGGGAAAACTCCCGTCACTGACGAAACATTGTCTACCTTCTTACAATGCAGTTATCAACCGAAAGAGGCCCGGTGATGAGTATTTCCATCACTCCAACTGAACGAAAACTACAGGCTATTGTCGCACCGAAACTCAGGGTTTCCCCTGAGCAGGTTCCATTGGACAAATCGTTA
>CATPCK010000585.1 GCA_955652655.1 uncultured Ktedonobacteraceae bacterium
AAGTATGTACGATGATCCTGCAGACCTGGCGCTGGCACGCACCAACGCGCACATGCTCGCTGAAGAATCCGCTGGCATCGCCCAGGCGGCGGGAGCACACGCCTTGATTTTGACGCACTTCAGTCCAAAAATTGTTGATACGTCGCTAGCTGAGAGAGCGGCCCGGCACGTTTTTGCCAATACCAGGGCCGCCAGGGACGGCATGATCGTAACGCTGGATTATACCTGAAATCCTATACACCCGAGCAAATATAAACAACTACCAGAGGTGATGAAGAGTGGGCAAGCAATAACCGGAGTCACTCCTTGCCCACTCTTCCAAACTAAGCTATAGCGGTTGCTAACTGGCCTCGGATAGGTTCTGATCGGGGCCGCTGCTTGCATGTTGCTCGTCATCGGTCTCTTCGACCAGTTGTAAACGTGGTTTCATCAGGTATTGCTCAAAGAAACTGAGGGTTTTCTTTGTATAGGCAATACGATCGACAAAGTACGCCCCACAATGATCGGCTTCAGGTAAAAACCAGAGTTCCTTTGGTTCTCCCGCGGCATTAAAGAGCAAGGTGCCATCCTGAGGATCAATAATAGAATCTTTGCCACCCTGGATGAGCAGGATGGGACGTGGGGAGATGCTGGTGATATCATGCAGTGGCGCAACCTGGTGGAAGCGATAGCGAGCACGCCACCACATCAGGTAGTCAGCCGTCCAAACGAAGGGTGCCGAGGGCAGGTGAAAGACGCGTCGAACATTGTAATCAATGACGCCCCAATGCGTAGCAAACGCGCTATCTAAGATCAAAGCTTCAATATCAGTGTTTCGTGCAGAACACATAATAGCGATGGCTGCTCCCATAGAATAGGCTATGACTCCCAGGCGCGTCTGGGGGGCGCGTTCCTTTGCGTAATCTATAGCGCCAAAAAAATCATTCATCTCAGTATAGCCGAGTGTTATGGGTGTACCAATGGCTGCTCCGTGCCCATAAAAATCAAAGGTCAAAACATTATGACCGGCTCTCCACAAATGAGCGCTCATTCCGAGAATATCAGATTTGGCAGTGCGATATCCGGGACACACAAGGATGGTAGTAGTTGCCTGCGGACGAGGGATGAACCAACCGCTCACCTGATAGGTGCCATGGAGCGGAGGAAATGACACGACTTCAGCAGGCAAATCAAGTTCGTAAGGGCTAAACGTATAATCGTCGAAGTTGCCACGTTTTTTTGGACGCCTGACCGTTTCTACAACATAGAGCGCACCGGCGAATATAATGCCCATTATTCCTACACTTCCTCCCAGCCCACCGAACACGATGTGCTTCAATGAAGGACGAAAACGTTTGACTTGCTGTAACATAACAATCGCCAAACTTTCTAGTGCATAATTGACACGATAGGAGCAAGAAACTTACACTGGTGAGAGGTTAAGACTATTCAATAGGAGTTCAGCCAATAACTACCGAATACGTTCCTTTACTATATCATTAAACGCTAGCAGGCAATGATTTATGCCCTTAATGTATATACGCGTAGGAAGCCAAAAAGGCGCGTTAAATTATTCAGCATCATAGCCCCTCCGCTCTTCATGCTCGGCATCCAGGTGTAAAAGGGCACAGAATGCCTGGGCAGCGCGCGATAATTGTTTGTCCGTCCGCTTAACAAGGCTAAGTTCAGGACGCAAGTCTAATCCGGCTATAGGAACACGTACAAGATCACTGGAGGCCAGCTCACGCTTGACGGCAAGTGCCGAGACGATTGCCGCGCCCACCCCGCTCATCACCATCTGTTTGATCGCCTCATTATCCGGCACCGTGAGAAGTGGACGCACCTGTACGTCGTGGAGTAATAATGCGTGTTCGATGACCTCACGAATACCGCTGCCTTGCTCGCGCATCAATAACTGCCCGTCTCGAAGGTCTGTTGGCAGTATGGCAGGAAGACCCCTCCAAAAATGCTTCGGGGATACTACCAGTACAAGTTCATCATGAGCAAATACTTCCACCTGGAGCCCTTGAGGAAGGGCGGAAGCGTCACCCTCAACTAAACCAAAATCCAGGTTCCAATTCAAAGTCTCTTCTACTATCTCGTGAGAGTTGAGGATGGTTATATTCAAGGTTACCTGGGGATAACGAGCGTGAAAACGGGCGACAATGGGCGGCAGTAAATAGACGCCTGTTGTGGTACTGGCGGCAACGGTGACTTCACCGGTGTCCACATCTCGCAGAGCTGAAAGCGACTCCTCCATCTCGCGTTCGAGTGCGAATACCCGGCGAGCATAATTGTGTAAAACATGGCCCGCGTGAGTCAGAGCTATACGCCTTCCATGTCTTTCAATAAGCTCAAGCCCGACCTCTTGTTCCAGGTGCTGAATGGTTTTTGTCACCGCTGGCTGGCTGAGAATCAGTTCTTCCGATGCGCGAGTGATATGCTCGTGCTCAGCCACTGTCAAAAAGACACGTAAATATTGCAGGTTCATAGCAGTATCCTCAGCGGAGCGACACGTTATTATTTTTTGTTATATATATGGCAAGAATCATATATCGAAATAATAGCAAAAAAACAAGAGCATTACCAGTCAGATCTAGTACTCAATTACCAGAAGCCACGGTGTTGCTGTTGTTAGATTTGCATCGTCATGTTAC
>CATPCK010000586.1 GCA_955652655.1 uncultured Ktedonobacteraceae bacterium
TCCCTTGCATGAGAGCGTCGTTCCTCGTGGTGCGCGAACAGTGCGTGGCCCGTGTTCCTCCGGCGCCTTTGTAGAAGAATTATTCTCTGTATCGGGCATAGTGAAATAGTTCCTTTCTCATCGAACAGTGATAAGATATACTTGTAGACATCTTAACCTGAGTATATCCCATATGGATTAGAGATGGAAAATGCCAGGATGTGCTGTGGAAGTGTCTCTCACCGTTATAACTATTATTAAGTTTCGTTTTAGTTTTATCATTCTATTAAGGACTATTATGATGAATATGCAATCTCTGGTGCTGGCGGTAGAGGAGTATACCCGGCAGCGATTATCGCGCTATATCGGAGAGCTCAGTGAAATATGTTCAATTGACTCGTATAGCTTTCACAAGCCGGGGTTGGACGAGATGGCTTCCTGGCTGGCATTGCGCATGCACAGCCTGGGTATAGAGGCCACTATTATCGAACGTGAGGCATGGGGCAATGATATATTGAGCGTAGTACAGGGAGAGGGTGAAGGGAATGTCCTTCTGGTAGGGCATACAGATACCGTTTATCCTGTTGGTACAGCCGCTGCGCGCCCTGTACGCATGGAAGGGGACATGTTGTATGGACCCGGTGCCAGCGATATGAAGGGATGCATCCTCTCGGCTATCTACGCTATTGAAGCTATGCTTGCCCTGGGGTATCGCTCTTCTTTTAGAGAAATTCGTTTGCTTTGTGTCTCAGATGAGGAGATTACCACCCGTCACTGCCTGGACTTGATGGAGCGCGCCTCCCTGGGTAGTGATGGAGCGCTCATTTTGGAGGCGGCGCGCGACAATGGAGATATTGTCAGCGCCCGTAAAGGGAATGCCAGGTATATGCTGACTGCTCATGGGCGTTCCGCCCATGCCGGGGTCGAGCCAGAAAAGGGGCGCAATGCAATCCTGGAACTGGCCCATCAAATCCTCCAATTTCAGAGCCTCAATGGATGGCGCGAAGGGGTCACCATTAATCCAGGCTTTTTCGCTGGCGGTACTTTGCCAAATGTCGTGCCTGACCTGGCGCAGGTACAGTTTGATATACGCTACCTGCACTCCCAGGATAGAATCGACACAGAGATGCAATGGCGAAAAATTATGCAGCATCAGCGAGTACCGGGTGTGGAATTGACGTTGGAAGTTGAACCGGATTTCAAGGGGCCCATGGTCTTCACACCAGAGAGTTTCAAGCTGGTACATACGGCCCAGGATATCGCCGGACTTTTAGGCTTTAGCGTCAACCACGTGTTAACGGGAGGATCATCAGACGGTAGTTATACCTCTGCTTTTGGTATACCGACGCTCGATGGCCTCGGACCTGTTGGTGGTCTTGACCATAGCCCCAATGAGTACCTCGTGGTCAGCAGCATCGCTCCACGTACGGCTCTCCTGGGAGGTCTCATAGCCTCAATAGGCACGCATTCTTTCGCTTGATCTTCACGCACACCTGTCTTGCTCCACTTCAGGCGCTTATGATATAATCTGAAAAGAAATCATACATATCTTTGTGGTATATCAAGTACTGGTGAGTTGATCATATCTCCCCCCCAAGCAGTGCAACGGCCTCGTGCTACGGGGGATTTTAAGCAGTAGTATGTCATGGCGAATGTCGAAGCTGTCTCCCCTGCTCCATGTGCTGGAAAGCAACTGGCTGATACAGTAAGTCGGATGCCCAGGAAAGGACTGTTGAAATATGTTAGATCCCGATAGCGAACTAGGAGCGCGATACCAATCAATCATGGCGAATCCTGATTGGTATCAGACGAATATTCCTTGTCAGGTAGGCTGTCCAGCCCATACTGATGTTTCGACCTATATTGGTTTGATTTCCCAGGCCCGTTTCGACGAGGCGTATCTTTTAAACCGCAATGCAAATGTCGTACCAGGCGTCCTCGGCCGCACCTGCGCTCGCCCGTGTGAGCCTGTCTGCCGCAGAAACAAAGTCGACGGTAAGCCTATCGCAATTTGTTGGTTGAAGCGTGCTGCCGCCGATCATCGTGAGTATCAACATCGTGCCGAGCGACCTCCGGTGACCAAAGACAAGACTGTGGGAGTAGTCGGTGCGGGTTCTGCCGGTCTGGCTGCTGCGCGTGACTTACGCGAGATGGGCTACCCGGTGACTATATATGAGGAATATCCCACGGCCGGCGGTGTCATGGTCAATGGCATCCCTGTCTGGCGTTTGCCACGCAATGTTACCTATGAAGAATGTGATGAATATATGGCAGACCTGGGCGTTGAGGTCCAGCACAACACCAGGGTCGGGCGCGATATACAGATTACAGACTTATTGAAGAAGCATGATGCTTTGTACCTGGCTGCTGGCTGTTATGTGCCTAATGCATTGACCGGGCCAGACAACAAAATCATTCCTGGCGCCGACCTCAAGGGTGTCGAGGATGGCATTAAATTGCTGGCGAAGACCAACTACGGTGATCCTGCCTATATCGGCAAGCGCGTTGTTGTCTACGGTGGTGGCTTCACCGCCATGGACTGTTGCCGCACTTCAATCCGCTTTGGCGCTGATAAGGTATACGTCATTTATCGCCGTTCAAAGGAAGAGATGCCATCCGATGAATATGAAGTCGATGAGGCTATGGTCGAGCATGTCGAATTTATGTACCTTGTCTCCATCGTTGAGGTCCTCAGTAAAGATGGGGTTCATGTCAGCGGTATCAAGCTTATTCGCAACAAACTGGGTGATCCAGATGCGAGTGGACGCCGTCGTGCGGTAGCTGTTCCAGGTAGTGAGTTTATCCTGGATGATATCGATACTGTCATTCCTGCCCTTGGTCAGTCGAGCGATGGCGCGTGGGTACCAGCCAGGGAACTCAATCTTGATGTCAGTAGATGGGGTATTCCGCTGATAGACCGTGAAACCTGGATGACAAGTTATCCTGGTCTCTTCGCGGGTGGTGACTATACACAAGGTTCGCGCAACCTCATCTCGGCCATTGGCGATGGACGTGATGCCGCAGTCACGATCAACCGCTATCTTGGTGGCGTGGATAAACCAGCTGAAGCCGCGGAAGAGATAGAGTTGCCTGATTACAGGCGCGGTATGGTCGATGACTATGAGTCTATCGCGCATCAAAACATTCCGAGCCTGCCGTTGAAGGATCGCTTCAGCAACACGCGTGAGACAGAGACGGGATATACACCCGAGCAGGCCGTCGAGCAGGCGCGCCGTTGTCTCCAATGCCAGTTGAATATTATGATTGACCCGTCAATTTGTATTCTCTGTTCAGGCTGCGTGGATATCTGTCCTTACGACTGTATCAGTATGGAGGGTCTCTCGCGTGTGGTCAAAGGTGATCCCATGCACCAGGGTACGGAAGATTGGAGGGGTGGTGCTGATATGATCATCGACGAGGAGAAGTGTATTCGCTGTGGTCTCTGTATTGTGCGCTGTCCCACGGATGCAATCTCAATGGTGCAGTTTGAAGTAGCCAGCCCGAACGATCGCTGGACGGTCTCCAAAATTCCCATGCTTAACATCCGTTAACAACATCATCCGA
>CATPCK010000587.1 GCA_955652655.1 uncultured Ktedonobacteraceae bacterium
ATCCTGACCTGCCCGGCACGGGACGCACTCCGAGTGCGGATCGGCTGGCCACCCACGATGCGATGCTTGAGGCGGTGCTGGCGTTCATCGATAAGGTCATCCCCGGTCAACGCTTCGTGCTGGCCGGACTGTCCTATGGGGGGTTGCTGGCGCGTGGCGTGGTCTACCATAGGGCAGCGTCGATCGATGGCCTGATGCTCTGCGTGCCCCAGGTGAAGGCCGACCCCGCACAAGCCCAGCTCCCACCCAGAACCATCATTGTGGGGGACCAGGCGATAGCGGCCGAACTTGGGCCAATCGCGAACCTCATGGTGGTGCATAACCCCAGGGTGGCCGAGGCGGTACGCGAGTTGCTGGCGGAGGTCCGGATAGCCGACCACCCCTTCAATGACCGACTGGAGGAGGCCGGCCCCTTTTCCTTTGACGTGGACACCCTGCCCACTCCCTTTGGTGCGCCAACGCTTATCGTGACCGCACGGCAAGACGACCTGTGTGGATACCGCGACGCCTGGGACCTGCTGGACACCTACCCCAGAGCAACGTTCGCTGTGCTGGACCGGGCAGGGCATTTTGTGAATATCGAACAGGATGCGCTGTGCCAGGCGCTCATGGGCGAGTGGCTGGATCGGGTGGAGGAGAGAATATAGCCTGCTCCCTCATGCATCGATTTCAGGAGCGGTCTCCATATCCTGCCCTGACGGGACACGACGCCGACTCGGGCTCCCTTCATAGAAAGTGAAGGCCCAGAAGATCCACAGGCAACTGCACAGGCCCAGACTCACAGAGGGATTCCAGAACGAAAGCCCGGTCGCCAGCAGGTACACCGGCAATCCCAGCAGAATGTGGCGCGTCAGCCGCTTCACCTGGCGAGGCGTCACGGATGGGTGCAGCAGACGGCGCTGACGCGTGGCTGCTCACCAGAGCAGGTTGTAGGCCAGGTTGATCACGACAAAGACCCCGGCATAGACGGCACACGCCAATGCCGCAGCGGACGTGCTGAGGTACTGGGCCACCAGGGAGGTGGGGAAGGGCACCACGGTCACTAACAACAGCAGCAAGCCATTGGCGAACAGAAAGGGGGGTGTCTGCCCTGTACACCATTCTGAAAATGCCATGGTGGCTCGCCCACATGATCAAGATCGTGGCAAAACTCGTGATGAATGTGAGGTACGACGGCCACTGCGCAAACAGCGCGCTGCCCAACGCGGGCACGGAGATCGCTCCCGCCGGCAGGTGGGGCACCTGCAAATTGAACACCAGCAAGGTAATGGCGACGGCAAAGACGCCGTCGCTGAAGGATTCCAGGCGGCCGGTCTGTTTTTCGACGGCCCCTGCTCGCTGTTCACTGTTCATGGCCTCTCTCCTTCCAGACACGCCAGGCCGCGTTGCTTACGGCCCAGTTTGCAGCCCATGAGTTAGTCTGTTCTCAAGGATGCCTACCACCTGAAACCCCTGCGGATCGGGGGAGGGGTTCTTCTCAATGCGCATACCGACTTTGCGCATCACTCCTATGGACGCCTCATTCCCAGTAGTGGTCGTCGCGACAATCCGCTTCAGGTGAAGCTGTGTGAACGCATAGTTGATCAGGGCTTGCGCGCTTCGGTGGCGTATCCCTGCCGCTGATAGGCCGGGGAATGGGCGTAATAGAGGCCAAATTCCGGCGAGTACAAGTGGGCAAGGGCATCCTGGAAGGTGGCGTGCAGGGAGGGCAAGTGCCCAAATGGCTCCAAGGAAGGCACAAACCCACACGCTCCAATGACTTGCTGCGTTGACTTGAGCACCACCGCTCGATCACCATACGGGGGCTGATAGAGCCGGGCCAATTCGTCGTAGCTCAACACCGTCCACTGCAACCAGCGCTCACGCTCCTCGCGTGTCCTGGCTTGCTCACTGCCAAAATCAGCCGTCCGCAGCTCGATATCCAGAATGTGGTGAATGACATTCAGGTCCTCCAGACGAAACGCTCGAATCAGCAGTCGTTCAGTTTCCAGGGGTGGAACTAGCATCGTGACCTCACCTCCTCTCAGGGCTTCGTGCTTCTCCCGCATGCGCTTCCTGTGAAGAGCAGACGCGTTGGCGCAGCAGCGGCTCGCCAATCGCCGTGGCATCCAGCATGCTCGCGCCCAGAAACCTGACGAAGCGTGCAAACCCACACCCCAGGGCCTCCGCAAAGGCCTCATCGTTGCCCAGAGCCTCCTCCTCCAGCCACAAGCCCAGGATGTCGAAGGTGCTGGTCGTGCGGTCGAGTTTGCTGTCGAAGCGCGCGACGGGCCGGTCGCCCCACAACACCGGCAGCGTGTAGTAGCCGAACCGGCGCTGGTGCTCCGGCTTGTAGACCTCCCACACGTAGTCGAAGCCAAAGAGGTCTTTGGCTCGCCCGCGCGCGCTGACGTGATCGAGCGGGGCGAGGAAGACGACCTCTTGGGTCGTGGTCGTCTCCAACGGCGTCCAGGCGTGCGGAACGCGCCCCGCGCTGAGCTCGGCCAGTACCTCGGCGTCGCTGCCAAGCGCGTAGTGCACCCGTTTCCAGCCTTCCACCTGCACTTCGATGAGGTCGCTGTCAGTCAGCATCGCCTCAAGTATCTGCTTCGCGGCGCGATCAGGCTCGCCTCGCACGTGAAACGCATCAGCCGTCCGGGGGAGGCGCGACAGGCCATAGAAGCTCACTTCCTTGCGGATCAAGAAACGGTCCGCCTCGGCCTCGTCGCTTTCGCGAATGAGATGCGCAGGCGCGACCGTTTCGGTGAGGGCGTACACGCGCTCGAAGTTCTCGCGGTGGTGCGTCATCACTTCCCCGGTGCGCCACAAATAATACAAGGCCAGCGCGCTGTCCTTACGTCCGCGATAACTCTGGGTGCGTGTGCGGCTCGCCATCTCGAAGTCGCGGTTGCTCACGGTGCCGCGCTCGCGCAGGATGGCCCGCATTTCCTCGATCGCCTCGGCATGTTCTGCTACCATGGCGTGAATGCGCGAGTCGCCAGAAATGCCATTGCGCTCGCGACGCATGAC
>CATPCK010000588.1 GCA_955652655.1 uncultured Ktedonobacteraceae bacterium
ACAGCAGCACATCCCACATGAGTAATAAGCTCGGCTGCATTAGTGGAGTGGGGCGGAGACTTGTTTGCAACTGGGGTATGGCTGCTCCCTGTAGGAACGTGGGGAACGTAAGCGGCCAAGTGGGATAGAGATGAAGTAAAAGAGGGCTGCCAATGTTGTGATGTAAAAACTGGCGGGCAAGTTGCGGCCTGTACCGGCAAATGCCAGCATTAACCCACCCCATGTGAAAATCAGGCCTAATACTACGGCGAGGGAGACCGAGGTAAGCGGGCGACGGGTCAAGTGTATGGCTGTCGCGGCGGGTGCAATCAGCAGCGCGAGGACGAGCAGGACGCCAACGACCAGCACCGTCTCAGCGGTGGTGATGCCGAGTAACACCAGAAAGACCATCGAGAGCAGGCGTACCGGAACACCGCGTGCCTGCGCGACTTCGGGATCAACCGAAGCGAAGAGCAGCGGGCGGAAGAGAAAAGCAATCACCAATAGCGTTGCAATACCGCAAGCCAGGGTAATGAGAACGTCGCCACGCGTCACACTTAATATGGAGCCGAAGAGAATGCCTACGCCTGTAGACGCGTTCGTGCCAAATTGCGCGTAGATGCTCAGGAACAGCACCCCCAGGCCGAGTGCGAAAGAGAGTACCATACCGATCTCCACATCACGGCCGCGTATGCGTGAACCTAAAGCTCCCATGCCAAGTGCTGCCAGCAGTGCCAGGAAAAACATGCCCAGCAATGAACTGATACCAAGCACTGCCGCTCCGGTGGCACCCGCGAAACCAATGTCCGCCAGGGCTTCTCCTGCGAAGGCCTGGGCACGCAGGATAACAAAGTAGCCCATAACCGCGGTTACAACGGCGACGATTGTTCCTGCCATGAAGGCGTTTCGCACGAATTCTTGTTGAAACAGTTCAAGCATAGGTATCCTTTCAGCGGGTTGATCCTGGTACGCGTCCTATCGTCGGTAGCGAATCGCTTTGTTCCCGATTGGCCGTGCTGCTTGGAGACGGGGAGGTGTTTTGCCTGCTAATGGTGAGCTTTCGTGCGCGACGTCCAATCCACAATGGAGAGAGGAGGCGCACTGGAAGGTAAACGCCAAATGAAAGGGTGGCGATGTAAAAACTCACGGGCCAGGTGCTATTTGCCGCAAAAAATATGCCTAGCCAGGTGTAAGATACTCCAAGGATTATTGCCAGGACGATAGCCCATAACGGGCGCTGGACGACGCGGACAGCTGTCGCCGCCGGGCCAATGAGCAGCGTAAAAACGAGCAGAGCGCCGACCACCTGCACCGAGAGCGAGACGGTAATGGCGATCAATATGAGGAAGATCATTGCCAGGAAACGGATGGGAACGCCGCGCGCTTCGGCAACCTCCGCGTCAAACGAACTGAACAGCAGCGGTCTGAACAGCACAAGTAGTATACCTAACGTGAGAATGCTGGAAATTGCAGTGATCAATACATCAGCACTGCTAATGCCCACAATTTGTCCGAACAGAATACTATAAACGCGTTCTGCATAGCCGGAGTAGAGTGACAGGAAGAGGATACCCAGACCAAGAGCGAAGGTCATGATAATGCCGATGGAGGTATCGCGCTCGTTGACCTCTCTACCCAGCAGACCTATGCCAATACTTGCCCCAATGGTGAAGATGTACAGCCCAATTACAGGATCGGCCCCCAGAAGAACCGCCCCTGCGGCGCCCGCGAAGCCAATGTTCGGCAGCGCGTGACCAGCAAAGGTTAAGCCGCGCACAACCATAAAGTAGCCTGCAACGGCCGCGATGATAGCCACGCAAGATCCTGCAAGGAAGGCATTCTGGATGAATGAGTATTGTAAGATATCAAATATAGTCATTTCGTTTTCCTGAAGAGCGCAGGCGAGAAGGAACGCTATGCCCTTTTCAACCTTGAATGCTGGCGTGTTACGTTTCTGCGCCGACTACGAATACTCGGCCAAGTGCCTGTATCACCTCAACCGGCGTGCCATACAGCCGGGTAAGTGTGGAACTCGTGATGACCTCGTTCGTGGTACCGATAGTAGTATGTCCATTCGCCATGTAGAGGACGCGATCCACTACCGGGAGCAAAGGATTGATGTCATGTGTGACCAGCATTACAGCGACATTGCGCGATCGACATACTTTATCCACAAGTGCCACAATCTCTTGCTCGTGACTGATATCCAGGTTCGTCAACGGCTCGTCGAGCAAGAGTAGACGTGGGTTGGTCAGCAGGGCCTGAGCGATGAGCAGGCGTTGTTGCTCTCCCCCTGATAACTGGCCGATAGGAGCGTCCGCGAAGGCAGAGGCATCAACTTCCAGTAGTGCCTTGTCAATGCTCGCATTGCGCTTGCGGCCGGGTATGCCTGGCCCCCAGCGATTGCCATCCAGGCCGAAACCGACTACGTCGCGTGCTCGCAAAGCGAGGTCATCTTCGAGATGGCGATGTTGTGGGGCGTAACCAATAGCATCGTTGCCGCGGCGTGGCGGCCTGCCCAGGACGCGCACCACACCTGCTTGTGGTTTGAGCATACCGAGCAAAAGCTTGAGCAGGGTGCTTTTCCCAGCGCCATTGGGACCGAGCACGGCAATGAACTCTCCCTCATTCACATTCAAGTTGACATCCTCTAATATCGTCCGTTTGCCAAATTGAATGCGGATATGCTCCAGGGTGATGACTGGCTGCTGTGTTACTTTCGCCACGCTGTTGCTCCTCAATCCTGTCGCTTAGTGTCCCGTCGCAGCCGCTAACGCCTGTTGCAACGTGTTCAGTTGATCCATCATCCAGGTCTGGTAGGTTTTGCCTGGAGGCATGGTCTCCGAGACCGGCACAATCGGAATATTGAGATTCTTCGCCTGGTTCTGCAGGTTCGTGGTTATCGGCGTCACGGTCTGCACATTGTAAATCAGAATCTTCACATCCTTTTTGGCGACCTGGTTATTCGTCTCTACCACGGTATTGGCGGGAGGATCATTGCCCTCGGCGATGGCCTTCTGAAACTCGAATGGTGTCAACACATCGAGACCTTCCGGGTTGGCCTGGTAAAGGTAGATCGTTTCCGTCAATGCAACCGGGGTACCCTTGTACTTCTTGTTGATCTCCTGTATCTTCTGCTCTAAGAGTACCAAAGATTGTTTAAATGTTGCAAGGTTGTTATCAAAAGTGGAGGCGTGGGCAGCATCCAGCTTCTTCAAAGCGGCGGTGATAGCTTGCGCGATGGCCGGCATATTGTTTATACCATACCAGATATGAGGATTATCTGGTAACTTGTGATCGGCGATATTCGCGCCTACCAGCACTATCCTGCTGCTATTGGGGGAGGCTGATAGCAATTTGTCCATCCACGTATCGTAGCCATCTCCATTCTCAATTACGAGTTGTGCCTTTGAAACTGCCAGGGCAGTAGGTACATTGGATGCATACTCGTGTGGATCGATGTTAGGGTCGGACAAGATGCTGGTTACAGCAACACGACTGCCACCCAGCTGCTTGACGATATCGCCGTAGAAGTTTTCTGCCGCTACAACATTAATGGCCGCTGAGGATGAAGACGTGCTGGATTGGGACGTGGTGCCGCTGGTTACGCCGCCACAGGCGCTCAGCAAAAATATGCCGATAATACAAAAGGTGAGCCAGCAAGAGGCTCTTCCTGGTATGGACATGTCTTTTCTCCTAAAAAGAAACGTTTTAATGATACAGTGTATCTTTATGGAGAATAGCACAGGAGGAAGGTTTCTGTCAATGATGTTTTGTTACGGAGAAGATAATGAACCTGGTAACGACGGTGTTATAATAACCCTACTGACTGGATTGAGAGGCGGTACTATGACAGCCCTCTCCGGAAGGCATACTACTTGAGTTGATAGGAGACAAAAAGAGGATGGCGCGTACTACGTTGAAGCAGGTTCGTGGCCTGATGAGCCGGAATGAATGGCTCATCACCGGTGGGTCAGTGGTGTTGAGTATCGCGACCGGGCTGCTGACGGCCATTCATGCCAATGCTGTCCTCACCTTTGTCGTCTCGGGAGTCGCTCTCGCGCTGCTCGCAGCCCTGGTGGGCATAGGAACAGAACAGATGGGTTCGCGCCTGGGTCCAGGGGCAACAGGGGTCCTACAATCCTCGCTTGGCAACTTACCAGAACTCTTTGTCGGATATTTCGCGCTGCGTAACGGGCTGATCACAGTGATCCAGGCGGCCCTGGTGGGCTCGATCCTGGGGAACAGCCTGCTCGTGTTGGGACTGGCCTTCTTCGTCGGAGGCTTGCGCCATGGGACGCAGCGTTTCGCCTCGGAGGTGCCGCGCATGATCGCGACGCTGACGCTGCTGTCGGTGGCGGCCCTGGCGCTGCCGACGCTGGTATTCTTTCTGCATACACCGGCAGCAGGACACGAGGATGCTTTTAGTATCGGCTGCGCGGTGATCCTGCTGATCGTGTACATTGCCAGTATTCCGGTCTCGTTACAGGGAGGTCCAACGACTATTCCTGAAGAGACTGAGGAGCCGATGAGACAGTGGCCCATCTGGCTGGCGCTGGTGATCCTGCTCATGGCCGGGGTAGGTGCGGCCTTCGTCTCGGATTGGTTTGTGGCGGCGCTGACCCCGGCGATCGGCATTTTGCATATCTCGCAGACCTTTACCGGACTGGTGGTGGTGGCACTGGCAGGCAACGCAGTGGAGCACGCTGTTGGTATCCAACTGGCTGCGAAGAACAAAGCGGACTATGCGATCAGCGTGATCCTCAATAGTTCGTTGCAGGTGGCGTTAGGGTTAATCCCGGTGCTGGTGCTTCTGAGCTTTTTTGTGGGAGGGACGCACCTGACGCTGGTGTTGCCGCCATTGCTGGTGGTGGCATTGGGGTTGACGGCGTTGTTGAGCACGGTGATTACCTATGATGGGGAGTCGACCTGGCTTGAGGGGGTGACCTTGATCGGGCTCTATGCCATTATCGCTGTTTCCTTCTGGTGGGGGTAGTGTTTCCTTACCCATCCATGCCTTTCTCTACTATCGTTTGAGGTACAATAGAAGTAAAAAAGACAGAGCTGTGAGAGGGATAGTACTCACAGCTCTGTTATCTTTTAATTCCCTGATGGGCTTGAAGCCTGGAGAAGCTTGTCAAGTGTACGTTCTCTGATGCGGTAAGCCTGTCGTTTACCACTATGAGGAAGTATCACGGCATCTAAGACGCCAATTGAAATCCAGCGTCGTACAGTTGTAGTATCCACTCGCAGGCGCTTAGCCACCTCACTAATGGTATACAAGGTCTCGTTTTGGGGCAAGGCGCTGGGGGTCTGCTCTTGCTGAACAGCTAAATCAGAGCGTTGTTGAGGCATTATGCCCTCCTTTACTGGTTCTTGAGTATAGGACTATGTTATTAGCAGTAGACGCATCCACCGCTAATAGTCGGGTAATCGGGTTTTATTTTACAATATGGAGCATGATAATGAAATGCACATCACAAGAAAAAACAGGATCATTCACAGACCCTGCACGAAAGAATAATGCAGATACATTCTCCTTTTAGGTTCAGTAAATACATTCCTAAGAAAGAAGTAGTGAAGTGTGATTACTGATACTCCAAAAAGGACGAGATAATGTGAAAGGGGAACAATGCGTAGGTCCTTATTGTTTGTATGTATGTAAAGCAATAGAGAGAAAAAAAACGCATACCCATTCGTGAAATGTTGTAACGTCTCTGATGTTGCGTAGCCCCCATTATTGTGTCATCATTATTCATTGTCGGATGTGCGGATTTTGCCTGCGCACAGGACGTTTTTACATGTAAGGATGTGATTTATGAACGATC
>CATPCK010000589.1 GCA_955652655.1 uncultured Ktedonobacteraceae bacterium
CGAGAATCTGCGCAAGAATGATCCAAACTGCAGCATCCACTTGCTGACAAACGAGCCTTATCCCCTCTACAACCGTGTATCACTCCCTCGCTTTTTGCAGGGCGTCATCGTGGAACAAAAGGTGATGATACGCGACTTTGCATGGCATGAGCAGAGAAACATTCAACTCATCACAGAAACATTCGTTACGGACGTCGATACCGACGAACGCGCTGTCACAACTGATAGAGGCCAACGCCTTCCTTATGACGCTCTGCTCGTAGCAACCGGAGGCCGGGCCAACCCTTTGCAGTGTTCAGGCACGCAGGGGTGCAAGCATATTTATAACTTCGTCACGTTGGACGATACAAAAACCATCATCGAGCGCATGCTCGAGTCTCGTACCGCCCTGGCCTTCGGAGGCAGTTTTATTTCCTACGAGTTATGCGATGGTTTCGCGGTTCGCAAACTCGATACGACCTGGCTCATGCGCGGCCCTTACTGGCTTCGCAATTGCCTTGACTTCCAGGGCGGTGCAGTGGTCGACAACATCGCCAAGAAATTTGGCGTTGAGGTTATCCACGGTGATGAAATTGAGTCGGTCGTCCCTAAGAATGGCGTTCCCGGGTATGTCAAAACGAAAAAAGGTCGCGAAATACAGACCGATATGATCGGTGTTGGCCTCGGTATCACCCTGAACACCGGCATTCTCGTCAACACTCCGGTCAATGTCCGCCATGGGGCCGTCGTCAATGAATATTTGGAGACCAATGTTCCAGGCGTTTACGCCGCTGGCGATGTCGCGGAGTTCTACGATATGACGGTTAACGAACACCACACCATGGGTACCTGGGACAATGCTATGGCACACGGACGCATTGCAGCAATAAACATGGCCGGCGGTCACCAGCCCTACCTCGATGTGCCAACCTACACGAGTCCACTCTTTGATGTAAATATCGCCGTCGTCGGGACCGCGGAGTCGAACAATCCTGAGCTTGAGAGTATTGCATTGCGCGAGCCAGGTGAGAAGGGCAATGAAAACTACCGTAAACTGTTCTTCCGCGACAATAAGCTGGTGGGCGTCCTCATGATTGGCAGCCCCAAAGGACGTAAAAAATTGGTTGACATCGTGAAAAACCAACTACCCCTGGAAACCGTCGCTGAGCGCGAAGCCGTATTGACACTGAAGTAGACATACTTCGTTGGAATAATCGTGTTCGCCGGCAGTTCCGTGCCCTACTGGAATCAGTTACTTGCTTACGCACGAGGCGAACAGAGGACCGGGCGACAGCACAGCGGACAAGCCGAGAATCCGGAAAGATAGTTTACAATGACATCATACTTGACAACTCTCCCCCTCTCACCTACACTCAAAAGAGTACAACCAATATGCGCGACATGCACGAAGGCTATAAGAAGAGAGAAACAATTTTTATGTCACAGCGCATCTCTGAAGAGACAGGCAACACCGAGCATGCTCACAACGCAGAGCATGATCTTTCACATTTACCACAACTACCACCTGGTGTCTACATACCTGCGCCTACTCAAACGCCCCGCCGTACAACGCGCTGGCCCGATGCCATTGATGTCATCTTTGAGAAAGATCCCGCCTGCCGTAATATCTTTGAAGCGCTCCTCTACCAGAGCCTGTGGGCAATCTTCTATCATCGTATCGCCCATGTACTCTACAATGCCCACATTCCCTTTTTGCCCAGGCTCATCTCCCAGTTTGCCAGGTTTATTACCGGCGGTATCGAAATTCACCCCGGCGCGCACATTGGGAAACGCTTCTTTATCGACCATGGAGCCGGTATCGTTATAGGAGAAACAACGATCATTGGCAATAATGTGATGCTCTATCACCAGGTCACCCTCGGTGCCACCGGTTGGTGGAGACGCGGCCCTGGCCGTTTACAGAAACGCCATCCCACCATCGAGGATGATGTCACTATCGGTGTCGGGGCCGCTATCCTTGGACCCATCACTATCGGCAGAGGTAGCAAGATCGGCGCCATGGCCCTGGTGCTCGAATCCGTCCCACCAAATTCAGTTGTCGCCTCCAAACCCGCCGAGCTGCTGGTAAAGGGCGGCGAAGCGCTGGAGAAGCACCAGGAGCTAACACAGGGTTGGAACAGCAACGATCCCTGGGAAATGGACTACCAGATCTAGCCTACCAGTAAAACAGGGAAGCAAGCAAAGGAGGGAGTACTCATTTATATGTCAAGATTGTACTTATCACCATTTCCCAGAAACGGGGTACATCCAGGGCATAGCCAACACGTGCATTAGGCTGCTTTCCCAGCACCCCATAGACATCACAAACAGTTCGCCCGGTTGTCCACTCACCCATAATCTCGATCTCCACGCGCATAGTATGTGCGTGGAGTATGGTAGGGTCAATCACAGCTGCTACTGCGCAGGGGTCATGTACGGGCGGAGCAGGAAAGCCAAAGACATTACGGTAGGTATCGCCGAAGAAGATCAGCAAGTCCGCCGCGAAGTTCGCCACTGTGCGCTTAGCGCCACGTAAGCGACTGATCACCTCGTCGGTCGCCTGTGCCTGGTGCGTAACCTCCAGAGGAGACATGGTAATGGGCCGCCCACAGTCAAAGACAATAGCAGCTGCCTCGGGATCCGCCCATATATTAAATTCAGCCGCGGGCATCCTGTTACCTACACCTATTGCGCCTCCCATCAATGAGATCGCCTTGATCTTTGGCAGTATATATGGTTCACGGCGCATAGCCGCAGCAATATTCGTCAGCGGCCCTGTTGGGACAAGTGCGATATCCCCATCCGAGTTCATCAACTTCTCAACAATCAAATCAACAGCATGCTGTGGAACAGGGTCAATATCAGGTTCAGGGATGTCCGGTCCATCCATCCCGGACTCACCATGAATTTCAGGAGCAAAGCGGGCAGGTCGTACCAGCGGTCGGTCCATTCCCCCTGCAACAGGCACATCACGAATATTTGCCAGCGAACAGACCTTCAGCGCATTGTGAGTGGTTTTCTCAAGCGACTGGTTGCCCGCGACGGTAGTAATGGCAAGCAGGTCAATTTCAGGGTGATTTGCAGCAAGCAGTATAGCGATAGCATCATCATGGCCAGGGTCACAGTCGAGGATAATTTTATGCTTCATACATTCTACCTTCGGGCACTTACTACAATTTTTTACTGACAAGGTGAGGGAAGTTGCCTTATAGTAGCATGTGCACAGGTTCTTTTCAACTCAACTCTCGACGCCTCACCTCTGTATTGGTATAATGACGTGGGACGACATTCTTACACCCTAAAATGAAAGAGGAGACACTCCTTGTCAATAACACGCGGCAATCTTATTATTGGACAATCCGGTGGGGCAACCGCCGTCATCAACGCCAGCCTCGTCGGTGCCGTCGAAGCAGCACTCAAAGATGCCCA
>CATPCK010000590.1 GCA_955652655.1 uncultured Ktedonobacteraceae bacterium
CAACAGCGTTACTCAAATCTCCTACGATGTGCTGTTATCGATAGCTTTCGTTCGCCTTGGTCATTTCTGTGTGGACCCGCCTCGAGCGCATCCAACATTTATCAGTATAGCGGGAGGGGCCGGAGAAGTCAGCCACCAGCAGGTGGCAAGTTTCTTCCCTGTTGCTTCCCATTTCTGGCTGGGTGCCGCCGGGTTACGTGGAAGGCAAGGAGCACGCCATGACACGGCACTCCTATCGTGAGCGCGATTATGCCTTTGGGCAAGTCATGCTCAAGCTGCTCACCAGCATTGGCCTGACGCAAGCAGGCCTGGCCGAGCTGCTGGTGGTCTCCCGCCGTGCCGTCGGCGAGTGGGAAACCGGCAGCAACTATCCCAAAGTTGAACACCTCCAACACTTTCTTGGGCTGTGTGTGCAGCAGCACGTCTTTGAGCCAGAGCGGGAGGAAGAGGAGATCCGGGCCTTGTGGAAAACGGCTCATCAACGGGTACTCCTCGATGAGACCTGGCTCTCGTCCGTGCTGGGCTGGCCGTCTGCCCTACCGGCCCCGGTCGAAGAGGCCAGTGGGGCTACTGTGGTGAGGGCTTCTCCTGCGCCCATTCAGCTTTCCCCACAGGCCGAGACGCCGGTTTTCCACGAGGGAGCGGAACCTTCAGACTTCTCGCGCGTTGACTGGGTGGGAGCCTTCGACGTGAGCCACTTCGTGGGCCGCGAAGTGGAAGTGGCCGAACTGACCCAGTGGATCGTGCAGGAGCGCTGCCGCGTGGTGACTCTCCTTGGTATGGGAGGCATCGGCAAGAGTGCGCTTGTCTCTTTCCTGGGTCAGCACGTGGCTCCCCAGTTCGAGGCCGTCCTCTGGCGCTCAGTACTCGACGCTCCTCGTGCGAGGATCTGGTCGCCGACTGCATCACCTTCTTCTCCGAGACGCCGCCAGCCGCATTACCGCATTGCCTCACCAGGTATCGGTTCATCACCGCTTTGGTGAGATGAAGAGGTGGTTGTGCACCAATATCGAACCTTTGAAGAGGCTCAAGAGAGTTTGCAGACGTTTCTGAAAGATACCTATAATGCCAAACGTCTCCACTCATCGTTAGACTACGTGCCTCACGGTGAGTTTGAATTGAAATACTCGATGTGTTAACGTCTTGGTGGTCTGGACTTTTTGGGGGCACTTCAACTGATAAACTGTCAAAAGAACTGTCAAGAGGGCTAACTTGTCTATAGAAGTACTCGTTCAAGCATGGCGGGAAGGCGATGCAGAGGCATTGCTGAGCAAGTGATGAACAGGAGTCCCCCCTTCGGCATCCTTTTACTTTCGATGGGTAGAAGAGCAACAAAGCCAGGGGATGGTCTCCTCGCCGTGTCGTGATATGCTCACAGATGGGAAACCTGCTTCCTTTGGTATATGCGCTTCTGTTGTGAAACGGGTGAGCTACAAAGAGCCGACCATGCGCCAGCAGGAGTTTCAAGGACACCACGTGTTCGAGCTGCGAAGGGAACGATCCTTCGGCTTCCCAGTCAGCTTCAGGACCACACCAAGCTGGCATGCTTGCGCTGTTTGACCGTGTCAAGGAGCCGCCTGAGATCAGCGAGGGAGCTATCACCTGTTAAAGATCGGCTATCTGGCCTGCATGCAAATCCAGGCGCCGCGCACTGTGCTGGCCGAGGCCGCCATGGATACGCTCTTCCTCAGCTATGCCGATCCGAAACTGGCAGCCGAGGTCATCCTCGGTCATTTCACATCGTCTCCTCAGCCGCAACTCCCCTGTATGCGCGAAGACGGCAGTTACAACATGGTTGCCGACGACGGACAGATCTGCGGCACCGCGCCCGAGTGGGGTTTTCCTCTGTGGTGTTGCGACCAGCTATTTCGCAGAACGGGTGACCTGCACTGGCTGCGTCGCCTCTACCCGCCAGCAGCAGCGTATCTGCGCTGGTGGTTGGAGCATCGTCGTGACGCGGAAGGCTGGCTCGTCTATGCCTGCTCCTGGGAGAGCGGTCAGGACGTTTCCAGCCGCTTTGGGCCGCAGCAAACCGGTGGCACCATCATTCAACATGTGCGCCCGGTGGACCTACAGGCCAGTATGGTACAGGCGGCAGAGATTCTATCACACTGGGCAAACCTGCTTGGCAATCAAAGCGTACTCCCAGATGATGAAGCGCTCGAGGAAAAAATAGCCGCTGAGGATGAGCCTGCCATTGATTTTCGCGCTGAAGCTCAATGGTGGGCAGAGGTTGCGCGCGACTTCACCATCAAGACCCGGCTGATGTGGCGAGACGGTTGGTTTCGCGATTATGATTCGGTCGTCGGCGAGTGGTCAACGCAGCAGGATGCCATGCATCTGGCCCCCGTCTTTTGTGGAGCGGCTGGTTGGGGACACATAGAGCAACTGCGTCCCTTCCTGGCGCAACCGCCCATGCACAGTTCAGGCTGGGCTCCCCTCTCCTGGCCTCCTGTTGTCATGACGCTGGTAGGAGCTGCCTCCACTGCGCAAATGCCCCTTGACGCGGCAGAGCTGGCATACCGTTTCATCGACGCCTCCTATCGCAGCACAGGCAGCCGGGAGTTGGACGAACAGGGAGGGCTGCCCGGCGTCACGCGCGAGTATCGCCGTATGGTCACCACAGGGAAATGGGGAACCACCGACTATGTCAACGCGGGAATCGAAGGGTACTGTTGGGGAGCATTGAGTATCCATCTGCTCCTGCGCTACCTGTTAGGACTCCGCGAGGAAGAGGCCGGCAAGATCACCCTTGCTCCCACACTGCCTCAAGCACTCCGGCGTATTGGGACTACCTATCGCGTCGAACCTGTACAATGGGGGGACTATGTATTAAGGATCGAATGCACGGTACGAGATGCCAAAGGCTGTACCGTGCGCATGCGCTGCGCGAGGCGAGGGATGGAGGATGCTGCGACAGGCGTTGAGTACGAGGAGCTACCATGTCCTGGAAGAGTGCAGACATGTGAATGGGAGGGAAGGTGGGGAGAGGAACGCACACTCCTGCTCCCCCAACTCATTGCCACCTCTTCCTAGACATGACCGAAGAGCATGTCCTTATCCACCCCGTTCTGGCTACAACGATCTTTTATCAAGATTACATCTTGTCTCCAATTTGCGGATGTGTTTCGTATAAAGGTGTGTGAGGTATCCAGGGAGTAATGACTAACATCTTGCTCAAGGAGAAGCTGCATATGACGCAATGCTGACTGCCGACTGGGACCTCTTGGCTGCGGGCAGGAGACCGCGATCGGTTCCTTTTTTCTGCCAGGCCATGATATAATTGCGGAAGCGGTGGTCGTTCTGGCGGAATATGGCGGCATTCCCGTCCGGTATGAGTATGCCCTCGTCGGCAAGAATCCGTGCCAGGTGTTGCTGGCCTGGAGACAAAGTACGTAGCAACCTACAAAACGATCACGCAGTACCCCTCCGTCCCGTCGTAAGCGGTGGACGTGCAGGAGTCGCCATTAGCCCTGGTGACCCTGTATTGACAACGTCGATGAGAGCTTGTGGTTCACCACAAATTGCTCTCTTGAACGTAATCGCGTCATCTCAGTTCAGCTACAGCTGAGTCCGACACATCTGAAAAGGAGGATATTTCATTCATGGCAGAATCCCTTGCTTTGACCACACCGGCCGCAGCCGATCTGCGCAACCCGCTCCCGCCTGCTAAATCGCGTTCGCTCGATGCGGATATTATTATCAAGAACGCGCCCGACCCGGTCTTCGTCTCCGACCTGGAAGGCAAAATCCTCTCTGCCAACGACGCGGTCTACGAACTGCTCGGCTTCCGCCCGGACGAAGTGCTGGAACAATCCCTCTCCCACTTCATCAGTCCGGAAGAAACACGTGAGTTTCTCGCCGCCTTACGCGAGGTCATCGAGCGTGGCGTGACGCGCAATGCTCACCTTAACCCACGCAGCGCCTCAAACGAGGTCATCCCCACAACACTCAATGCCTCCGCATTGCGTGACACGGATGGCAAGGTCATCGGCGCCATCGGCATCCTGCGCGACATGCGCGCCTATGAAAAGGTGGTGCGCGACCTGCAGGAATCGAAGGCCGAATTGCAGGAGAAAATCCTGGATCTGGAGAAGTTCGAGGAAGTGGTTGTGGGACGCGAACTCAAGATGATCGCTCTGGAGAAGGAAATCGAGCAGTTGAAGCATGAACAGGGGCGGAAACATCGAGGATAGGGTGGCGCTTATGGATGTTATGTCACAGAACGCAGTGCAGGCCGCGCCACCTTTCTCGCTCTCTGGCGAGGAGTTGGAGCAGTTACACCAGGCCTACTTGCATGTACTGGAGCAGAAGAAGGCGCTCGAGATGCGTGTCCGCAAGGAGGTCAGCGCGGGAACCGGCCTGGGACTTTCCATTACCTACGGCATCATCAAAGAGCACCGGGGAACGATTCTCGTAGAAAAGCACGAAGGTGAAGGAGCGCACTTTTTAATTCAGCTTCCCCGTGCGGATTACGTGTTAGAAAGGGAATGAGTCGATGGACAACGCACGGATCCTTATCGTCGATGACGATACCGCTCTGCTGCAAGCACTGCCCCAGGCTGTGTCCCTGCGCATGACCGCAGTGCAGCTGGATACCTCGGACTCAGCTCTGGAAGCGCTCGAACTGATTCAGGCGCAGGATTACGACGCCATTGTGAGCGATATCAAGATGCCAGGGATGGATGGGCTGACGCTCCTGTCACGCATTCAGCAATTGCGGCCCGAGACGCCGACCCTCCTGATCACCGGCCATGGCGAACATGAACTCGCTGTTCAGGCACTGCGCGGCGGAGCCTATGACTTCATTCAAAAGCCCATCGATCGTGACTACGTCGTTGCCTCCCTGCATCGTGCGATTCAGATGCACCAGATGCGTCGTCAACTCGTGGAGCAGCAACAGGCGCTGGAACAGTATGCCAGGTCACTGGAGGAAACGGTTAAGGCGCTTCGAGAAAGCGAGGAACGCTTCCGCAACATTTTCGCGGAAGCCCCTATCGGTATGGCTGTCGTTAGCTTCGACGGCACGCTGCTACAAGTGAATAAAGCCTTCTGTGAAATGCTGGGATATTGCGCGCAAGAACTGACTGCACGCAGTCTCTCGGCCATCACCCAACCTGAGGATGTTGGAAAGGACGAGCTGCTTGTCGCGCAAATGCTCAACGGAGTAATCGCCAGCTATAAAGTAGAGAAACGATATCTGAGGGAGAACCAGGAAACGTTATGGGCTGATCTCACAGCTACAATGCTTCGTAATCAGGACGGCCAGCCTATCTACCGCCTGGTGATGATTGAGAACATCATCGAGCGGAAGCGAGCCAAACTTCTCGAAGAGGAGCAGCGCTATGTCGCCTATGAACTGCACGAAGGGCTGGCTCAAGTAGCAGCCAGCGCCTTCCATCACCTGCAAGCCTATGCCGGCCGTTATCGCCCACACTCGCCACAGGCTCGCCAGGACCTTGGCCGGGCGCTAGAGCTAGCACAGCTCTCGGTCAGGGAAGCCCAGCAACTCATCACCTGGCTACGACCAACTGTCCTGGATGACTTTGGGCTGGCTGCGGCGCTGCGCCTACAAGTCGAGGCGCAGTGCACCGATGGCTGGGTAATCAACTACGACGAAACGCTCGGGTCAGAACGTCTGCCGCCAAGCACCGAAACGACGCTCTTTCGGGTTGCGCAGGAGGCACTCACCAACGCGCGTAAGCACGCAGGCTCACTACAGGCGCGTCTTGCACTTGAGCATAAAGGGACAACGATCCACCTTGAGGTGCAAGACTGGGGTTGTGGCTTCGAGCCCCAGGCCGTGTTCCAGGAGACCAGCCCAGGTGCACACATTGGGCTCCGCGAAATGCAGGAGCGAGTCCAACTTATCGGTGGGCATCTTACGATTAGCAGCCAACCCGGTGTTGGCACCTTGATAGCGGCCGAGGTGCCGCTGCCATCTGACACATCCACCTTCTAAGCGGTCACCGTCCATAGCGCTTGTGTGCTCTGTCTTTGCTTGACGTTATCAGTCTGCTCCTCTGCAGGATCGCTTCGGTATGGCAGCATGATGAAGTATGTACTCCTATTTTCTGGGTCACCTTGGACTTCGAGCCGCCCACCGTGTTGCTCTACGATCTTACGCGAGATGTAGGACTCCATCCCCAATCTTGGAGGTAAACCACTATAACTTACCGTAATCATCGCTCTCTGTTCTGTTTGTTGCAACTTGACCGTGACTGGGGACCCTTGCGTCGAGTTCATTTGCGCAGTAGAGAGCAGTGAGATGATCAGTTGACTGATCCGGTCTTCATCTACCTCGACTTCGATTGGCTCGCGAAGGCTTTCACAAGAGAGAGTATAACCGGTGTTTGCTGCGTACTCCTCGAGGTTCCCACACTGAGTTTATCAGTGATCGGGATGCTGCTCAGCGAGTGCATTCCATGGCAAATAGGGCGGGTTTTGTGGAGACAGCTAGCTTTTACTATGAACTGTATGAGGGGTTCTGCCTCCGTCTGATCACGTTGTGAGAGCCATCTCCGACCAGTCGGAGATGGCTCTCACTGTGCTTCTCTATTTTCTTTTATTCCTGGACCAATGCTTCAAACTGCTTGCGATCCAGTTGCTCGCGCTCCAACAGCGCGTCGGCCAGCTTCTTCAGTTGCTCGTAATGCGTACTCAACAGCCCACGTGCCACTGCATAACCCTCTTTGAGAATATTCTGTACCTCAAAATCAATCATGGACGCCATCGTTGCGCTATTGTTGCCACGTGCCGTGGGCGCATTCATAGCGAATGTGTGTCGATGGGCAGTTGCATCTACATCACCGCCATTGATCGTGAGCCGGCCATCCACCCCGACAACAAACGAACGAGATTGCGCTGGCAAGTCATCAACATTGCTCCGCCGCATGTTCAGGCTCATTTCGCCGGGTTCGTAGTCGGCGAAGACAACTCCGACCTGTTCGCTCATACCCCAACGCGTAACCATGCGTCGGGCCAGG
>CATPCK010000591.1 GCA_955652655.1 uncultured Ktedonobacteraceae bacterium
CTATGTGCGCACCACGGATGTGACGGGAGCGATCAAGCTGCCGGAGGGAGTGGAGATGGTGATGCCAGGGGACAACATCGAGATGACGGTGGAGTTGATCCAGCCGGTGGCTATGGAAGAGGGCGTGACCTTTGCCATCCGCGAGGGTGGGCGCACCGTTGGGGCTGGCATTTGCACCAAGGTCGAAAACTAAGTTTCGCGAGGGTAATTTCGAGTTTCGCCCAAATCATGGTATGATATAAGCGAAACTCGAAATCCAGGTTTAAAGACGAAACTCGAATGGAGAATTGGCATGGCCAGTAAAGGTAAAGAGAATCGGATAGTTACAACACTGGCTTGCACGGTTTGCAAGCACAGGAACTATACCACTTCAAAGAACAAAAAGAACAATCCAGATCGGCTTGAATTGAGAAAGTTTTGTACTACCTGTCGCGTGCATACTGCTCACCGCGAGACCAAGTAGATAGTAGGGTACGGTCACTACGATCGAGAAAGGTTGAACGTGGCAAACAAAATGGCCGACAAAAAGAAAAACGCCAGTCGGAGCGCTACGCGTAGCCAGAAACAGAGACAGGACCAGATGGTCGAGCCAAAAACGCGTAGCGACGAAAACGCCAGTCGGAGCGCTACGCGTGGCCAGAAGCAGGACCAGATGGTCGAGCCAAAAACGCGCAGCGACGAAAAAGAGCCAGTCAAGAACGCCAAAGCAGTAGTACGCACGCGAGACGAGCGTAAAGCGCAAGAGAGCAAAACTGTGAGACGTGATAGCAGGGGTCCTACTCCTTCGAAAGGCCCTGCAAAGTGGCAAGTTCGACTGCGCGGTAACCGCTATATCCGTTTTATACTTGACGCCTATTACGAGCTGCGCCATAAGGTGACATGGCCTACCTTTAATGAGGCTCGCAACATGACCATTGTGGTGCTCTTGCTTTCAGCCGCAGTTGGTGTAGTATTGGGTGTGGTAGACTATGGCTTGCAAAGCCTCTATGTTCTGCTTGTCCATCTTGGCGGTAAATAGTAGCGTGGCCCACAAGCATGAAGGAAAACATCGTGGTTACTGAGCATACCCAAAATAGTGGTTCAAATGTACCACCGGGCAATCCCCCGCAGAATCCAGATTCTGTGGCGAGCGAGCAGCGGGCCTGGTATGCGATCCACACGTACTCAGGCTATGAAAACAAAGTGAAAAGTCACCTCGAAGCGCGCATTGCGTCGATGGATATGCGTAACAAAATCTTTCGGGTCATCGTGCCGATGGAAGAAGAGGTGGAGATTAAACAAGGTCAGCGACGCACTGTGCAACGCAAAGTCTTCCCCGGCTATGTGCTGGTGGAGATGATTATGAGCGATGAAGCCTGGTATGTTGTGCGCAATACGCCAGGTGTCACAAGCTTTGTTGGCTCTGGTACACGTCCTGTTCCTTTGCAAGAACACGAGATCAAAAGTATTCTCAAGCAGGTAACAAAAGAGACGGATAAGCCCAAGGCTAAAATTAGTTTCTCTAAAGGCCAGAGTGTGCGCGTCATCGATGGCCCGTTCACTGAATTTATTGGTACGGTCAGTGATATTAATATGGATCGCAACAAAGTGACTGTACTCGTTTCATTTTTCGGCCGCGAGACACCGGTGGTACTGGATTTCCTCCAGGTCGAGAAAATCTAACCAACACATGAACGTATTCTGAGGAGTTTGAAACAACATGGCGAAACGTGTCAAGGCTGTAGTGAGGCTACAGATTCCAGCAGGGAAGGCCAACCCGGCTCCCCCCATTGGTACTGCGCTGGGACCTCAGGGCGTCAATATTATGGCGTTCTGTAAGGAATATAATGCGCGTACACAGGACCAGGTGGGCACGGTCATTCCCGCTGAAATAACGATCTATGAGGATCGCTCTTTCACATTTATTACGAAAACACCGCCTGTGCCTGATCTGTTGAAAAAGGCGGCGGGAGTTGAAAAAGGGGCTGCTACCCCTAACAAGACGAAGGTCGGCTCGATCAGTCGCGACCAGCTGCGCGAGATCGCCGAGATCAAGTTGAAAGATCTCAATGTGATTGACATTGAGGGTGCTGAGCGCATGGTTGAAGGCACAGCACAAAGTATGGGTATTAGCATTAGTTAAGGATTGCCCGAAGTCACTGCGGTATCCTGCCACAAGGAGGGCGTTAAGATTATGTCAAAGCATGGCAAAAAGTATCTGGAAGCACAGAAGCTTGTAGAAGACGATAAACTCTATCAGCCTCAAGAAGCTGTTTCACTCCTCAAGAAGATTAATTACGTAAAATTTGATCCTACTGTTGAAGTTCATATGAAGCTCGGCGTTGATCCTCGCCACGCTGACCAGATGGTGCGTGGAGTAGCGATGCTGCCCGCCGGCACCGGTAAAGAGGTGAAGGTGCTGGTTTTCGCCCAGGGCGAGAAAGCCAACGAGGCAGAGGCGGCTGGAGCGGATTTTGTCGGTCTTGATGACCTGATCAAGCAGATCGAAGGCGACTGGCTCGGTTTCGACGTCGCCATAGCAACACCCGATGTGATGGGTAAAGTTGGTAGGCTTGGTAAGAAGCTCGGCCCACGCGGCTTGATGCCCAGCCCCAAAGCCGGGACGATCACGTTTGACCTGGCCAGAACCATCCAGGATGTGAAGGCTGGCCGCGTTGAGTTTAAAGTCGATAAGACGGCACTCCTGCATATTCCAGCAGGGAAACTCTCATTTAGCGAAGAGGCATTGATGGCGAATCTGACTTCTGTCATTGATGCCGTGGTACGTGCCAGGCCATCTGGCTCAAAAGGCACGTACGTCAAGAGCGTCGTGCTATCATCAACAATGTCTCCCAGCGTTCGGCTGGATGTGGCGGAGGCAACCGCCCTGAAACCCTAATCTCATATAGAATAATGAAGCAACCGAAGACAGCAAGTATGCCACCTGGCATGTAAATGACAATAACCATGTCAGCTTGCCGAGGAAATGTATAAGCAATCTACCTGGCAACATCTCGATGAGTCACGCGTTGCCTGCTAGAACATATACTACATACCCATAGCCTTCGGAAAATCACCGAAGGCTTTTTTTATGGTATTCGACTCGCGCCTCCTTCATAGTACAAGAGGCCCGCTACATCGAGTCCCTACAAATTTCCAGGAAAGGAGAGAATGCGTAGATGCCAACACAGGCAAAGGCAGAAAAGATCGATGAACTGACAGAAAAACTGAGCCGGGCAACAATAACGATCCTGGTACAGACGCAGGGCTTGAACGTCAAAGACATGACCGAGTTACGCAATAAAATGCGTACCGCCAAGCTAGAGTTCCAGGTCGCCAAAAATACCCTCTTGCGTATCGCGACTGAGCGCAATAACATGACCGAGGTGGACAAAAATATCTTCAACGGTCAAACCACTATCGCGCTGAGCTACGATGATGAAGTGACTGCCGCCAAGGTAGTGACCGATTATACCCATACATCAAAAATTGTCCTACTCAAGTCTGCTATTCTCGGTGGACGCACATTAACCGCCGATCAGGTCGAAGGCCTGGCAAAGATACCCGGCGGCAAGAACTACGCGAAGGCTCAATTCGTAGGCGTAATTCAGGGGCCCATGGCCACTACTTATAGTCTGCTTACTGCGCCATTGCGCGACCTATGTTACGTACTGCAAGCACATGCCGAACAACTTAACGGCGGAGCTATCACAGAATAATTCTAGGAGGAACACACAATGTCCGTAGATTCCATCATTGCCGAAATTGAACAGCTTAACGTATTAGACCTGGTGCAATTGACTAAGGCCCTGCAAGAGAAGTGGGGAGTAAGCGCGGCCCCTGTCGCCGCTGCCGCAGGTCCCGCTGCCGCCGCCCCAGAGGCAGCGCCCGCCGCCGCTCCTGTCGAGGAACAGACTGAGTTTGACGCCGTTCTGTCAGAGGTTGGCCCCAACAAGATCAACGTCATCAAAGTTGTACGCGAACTGACCGGCCTGGGCCTGAAAGAGGCAAAGGCTGTGGTTGATGAGGCTCCAAAGCCCATTAAAGAAGGCGTCTCTAGAGAAGAGGCTGAAAAGGTCGCGGAAAAGATGGCCGAGGTCGGTGCAAAAGTCACCATTAAGTAATAGTATCTGGGTATGCACAACTGGCAAGCCAGTTGTGCATACCCAGATACTATCATCTATAGCATAAAAACAAATGGAGCAATCCATTGCGCCACAACATGGCAAGTGTTATAATCAAACGGTGTGATTTTCTTTTCCCATCTTCACGTTTAGGAGGTGAACAACAAGCGTGGCATTGACATACGAAGGAAAAGCGGAGGTTATCGAAGATTCCCGCATACATGAAACAGACACAGGTTCGCCAGAAGTGCAGGTGTCGATCCTGACCTGGCGTATCAATCACTTAACCGAACATCTCAAAGTCCATAAGCACGATTTGCACTCTCGTCGGGGCTTGCTGATGTTGGTTGGTCAGCGCAGGCGATTGCTTGCATATATTGCCAAAAAAAGTCCCAGCCGCTACCGCGCACTGATCGCAAAGCTTGGCTTGCGTCACTAGTCAGTCAGAAGGTTGTGGTGGATGCGGTCGGCGCAATCCTGGCAAGCGCCGTAGTTATGATGAGAAATTTCACCATTATTGGCCCGACCGCCGCTCCATTTTTGCCATCCACTCGACCGATACGTATATTGGACGAAGAGAAATAGAAACAAGCGAACGAACACAAACAGCAGATAGCACACGACCCCCACACTATCTGATGAACGACAGAAACACTCACGTAACCGCAACCAGGTAGGATGAAGAAAAACACGAATGTTATTACGCCCAGGCAGAGCACCCGCAGTTGACTGAATGCGCTGGGTAGGTTTGAAGAAATTACGTAATGTATGGGGTGCTGTAGGGGCCTGATTCATCACGCCCTAGTCGGAGGAAATATGATTCACCGTCAAGAAGCTGTCATCGGTGGCCGGGTCATGAGCATTGAGACCGGTCGAGTGGCAGAGCAAGCCAGCGGCGCAGTGTTAGTGCGCTATGGCGATACCGTTATCCTGGCAACCGTGGTTGGCAGCGATGAGCCTCGCGAAGGCATAGATTTTTTCCCTTTAACCGTTGATGTAGAAGAGCGTATGTATGCCGCAGGAAAGATCCCCGGCGGTTTTATTAAACGTGAGGGTCGTGCTTCAGAACATGCCATCCTCGCCTGTCGTCTCGCCGATCGTCCACTTCGCCCACTTTTCCCTAAAGGGTACCGCAACGATGTACAGATTGTAATTACCGTCCTCTCTGTCGACCAGGAGAATGATTCCGATATCCTCGGCATCATTGGAGCCTCTGCCGCGCTCAGCGTGTCGGATATTCCTTTCTCAGGTCCCGTTGGAGCCGTACGCGTCGGTCACATTGATGACCAGCTTGTCATTAACCCACTTGAGTCACAGATGAGTCAAAGCAGGCTAGACCTTGCTATTGCTGGCACTTCGGATGCTGTGATGATGGTCGAGGCAGGTGCCAAAGAACTGCCTGAGGATATGATGTTAGAGGCAGTGCGCTTCGGTCACCAGGCATTGCAGGACATCATCACTATGCAAGAGAAACTGGCGCAGGCAGTGAACAAAGCCAAGAGGCCTTTTGCGACATCGCCATCTGATGAAGCATTGAAAAACAGGGTGGCCGAGTTCGTACGTCCACGTTTCGAGGCAGCCGTAAACAACCCCAACAAAGCAGCCCGTTCGGCGGCGTTGAGTATGGTACAGGATGAACTGGTCGCGGTCCTGGGTACGGAGTTCCCGGATCGCTTGAAAGAAATCATCACGTTCTACGAAAAAGAACTGAAATCCTACGTGCGTGAAAGAATCCTGGACGACGGGGTGCGCCCTGATGGCCGCGATCTCAAAACTATCCGCGCAATCAATTGTGAAGTAGGATTGCTGCCACGCACTCACGGCTCCGCCATCTTCACTCGTGGGCAAACGCAGGTTCTCAGCGTCATCACTCTTGGCTCTCCTGGCGATGAGCAGGTACTGGATGGCGTTACTTCGAGCGAGAATAAGCGCTTCATGCACCATTATAACTTCCCGCCGTTCTCAACTGGCGAAAGCAAGCCCCTGCGCGGTCCTGGTCGCCGTGAGATTGGACATGGCGCCCTGGCGGAACGCGCTATCGCCGCTGTTATTCCCTCGCAAAGCGAGTTTCCTTACACCATTCGCGCCGTATCCGATGTACTCTCCTCAAACGGTTCCACTTCAATGGGTTCCGTGTGTGGCACAACCCTCGCTCTGATGGATGCTGGCGTGCCCATTCATGCACCGGTCGCTGGCGTTGCCATGGGACTGATCACTGGAGAAGGTGAGCGCAGCGGTAAGTGGGCAGTATTGAGTGATATCCAGGGCATCGAAGATGCATTGGGTGACATGGACTTCAAGGTCGCGGGCACCGCTGACGGCGTCACGGCCCTCCAGATGGATATCAAGGTCAAAGGCATCACGTACGAAATCATGGCCAGGGCGCTGGAGCAGGCTCGTGAAGGCCGTATGTACATCATGGAAAAGATGCTCGATTCGATAGACGCTCCTCGCGAGACTTTGTCGCAATATGCCCCGCGCATCCAGACGATCAAGATCAATCCAGAAAAGATTGGTGCCGTCATTGGACCAGGCGGTAAGATGATTCGCAGGATTCAAGAGGAGAGTGGCGCCAAAATCGATATCGAGGACGATGGTTCCGTAAATATCTCTGCCACATCGGGCGAGTCTATGCAGCAAGCGATGGACGCGGTACGTGCCCTGACAGAAGAGGTCGAGGTTGGTCGTATCTACACCGGTACGGTACGTCGCATCGTCGATTTCGGCTGCTTCGTCGAAATCCTGCCTGGAAAAGAAGGCCTTGTTCGCACATCGCAATTGGCCGACTACCAGGTTATGCGACCGGAGGATGTTGTCTCGATTGGTGACGAAATCACTGTAATGGTGATCGAAGTCGATCCACAGGGACGCGTTAACCTCTCACGCCGTGCAGCTTTAAGCGGTGAAATGCCTTCTCAAGCCGAGTTGGAGAGCGAGCGCGGCCCAGGCCGTGGTCCAAACCGTGGCGGCCCAGGCCGCCAGGGTGGCTATGGCGGTGGACGTGACCGTGAAGGCGCAGCGCCGAACCGTGGCCCTGGTGGTGGCTATGGCGGCGGAGACAGGGGAGGCTACGGCGGTGGGCGTGATCGCGGCGGCTACAATGATCGTACTCCCTATAACGACCGTGGTAATTATGGTGACCGCGGCAATTACGGACAGCGCCGCCCTATGGGTCCCAACACTGGCGGTGCTAATCGCGGTCCAAACGCCCCACGACGCGAAGGTGATTATGGACAGCGTCCCCCGGAGCGCCGTGGCTGGTAAGTAATAGTGTATTGAATTGGCTGTCTATGGCTAAGCCACAGACAGCCAATTCGATGTACTATTACTTACCAGCCGCGGCGCTCCGGGGGACGCTGTCCATAACCGCCTTCGCGTCGTGGGGCGTTTGGACCGCGATTGGCACCGCCAGTGTTGGGACCCATAGGGCGGCGCTGTCCGTAATTGCCGCGGTCACCGTAGTTACCACGGTCGTTATAGGGAGTACGATCATTGTAGCCGCCGCGATCGCGCCCACCGCCATAGCCTCCCCTGTCTCCGCCGCCATAGCCACCACCAGGGCCACGGTTCGGTGCTGCGCCTTCACGGTCACGTCCACCGCCATAGCCGCCCTGGCGGCCTGGGCCACCACGATTTGGACCACGGCCTGGGCCGCGCTCGCTCTCCAACTCGGCTTGAGAAGGCATTTCACCGCTTAAAGCTGC
>CATPCK010000592.1 GCA_955652655.1 uncultured Ktedonobacteraceae bacterium
AGAGGTGCTCAATGGAATGGGAACGACGATTGAAGCATCACACAGTTCAAGAGAAAGGATCAGCATATGATTGCCGCCATCGACCTGGAAAACACCTACAGTAGTGGCGTGTACAGTAAGCGCCCTGTAGTTATCGTACGGGGAAGCGGCGCCTCATTATGGGATGCCGAGGGACACGAATTTATCGACTGTATCGGAGGCTACGGCGTGGCGAACGCCGGGCATGCACGGCCAGAGGTTGCTGCTGCTATCGCAGCGCAAGCACTGCGCCTCATCACCTGCCCAGAAATTGTCTACAACGATGTACGGGCTCGTTTGCTTGAACGCCTTGCTCGCCTTGTGCCGGAAGGACTCACACACATCTTCCTCTGCAATAGTGGTACCGAGGCTGTGGAGGGAGCCATCAAATTTGCGCGTGTTGCCACTAAGCGCCCCGGAATAGTTGCCGCGCTGCGGGGCTTCCATGGTCGCACGATGGGTGCGCTTTCGGCAACATGGGAACCACACTACCGCGAACCCTTCGCGCCGCTCGTTCCCGATGTCAGCCATATGCGTTATAACGACCTCGCAGCTGCCCGGATAGCCATCAGTGAGCAGACCGCGGCAGTAATCATTGAACTGGTGCAGGGGGAAGGAGGTGTTCACGTGGCTTCGGATGAATACGTGCAGGGCCTTGCAACGCTCTGCCGCGAACGCGGAGCCTTACTGATTGTTGATGAAGTGCAGACGGGCTTTGGGCGTACAGGATCTCTCTTTGCCTGTAACCACTATGACCTGCAGCCGGATATCCTCTGCCTCGCAAAATCCCTGGCGGGCGGCGTTCCTATGGGAGCGGTATGCCTGGGTCCGCGTGTAATGGAGAGCGGGCGTATTACCAGGGGCATCCACGGCAGCAGCTTTGGCGGCAATCCATTGGCCTGCGCGGCCGCTTTGGCTAGCCTCGATATCCTTGAACAAGAAGCTCTACCGGAGCGTGCGGCTGCCCTTGGCTCACTCGCTCTCGAGCGACTCAGGAAGCTACGAACTCCGCTCATCCGCGAGGTGCGCGGGAGAGGATTGTTACTTGGCATCGAACTCAGCCGGCGCGCTCAACCGTACCTTGAAGCGCTGTTTGAACGAGGCATCCTCGCACTTCAGGCCGGCCCAAACGTCATTCGCCTGTTACCTCCACTGGTGATTACAGAGGCACAACTGGAACGGGTACTGGTTGCGGTAGAAGAGGTGCTGGCGGGGCGGGATGTGACAGAGCGACCACAAGGGACTCTGTTGGCGAATGAAATAACGAGTGTAACACAGCCGCATTGGCCCGACCAGGGCGACCACAAGGGATCGCCCCTACCATGGACGAACGGGACCCAGCAGGGCTTTCATGGCATAGAAGGAGCGATCCCTTGTGGCCATGCTGGTAACCTGACCCATGATGCAAACACAGAAATATCGCTTCTCTATAATATGCTCACTATTCCGAGCTATTCGGGACGGGAACGGGAGTTAGCCCGGTACCTGGTTGAGCAGGCACAGCAAATGGGTTTGCACGCCTCTATAGACGAGGCTGGAAACTTCATAGCCACCACGCATCTTCCTGAAACCAGTAGGAACCAGCAACCAGTGATCCTGCTCGGTCATATGGATACCGTGCGTGGTTACGTTCCGGTGAAATTACAGGATGATGTGCTGTATGGCCGGGGCGCGGTAGATGCCAAGGGTCCGTTGGCGGCCTTCCTATGTGCCACGGCCCGACTGGTGCATTCTGGGCGCTTAGACTCCTTGCAGCATCCAATTGTCGTGATAGGTGCTGTTGAAGAGGAATCGGCGACCTCTCGAGGGGCGCGAGCAGTCGTAGAACGCTATCGGCCTCTTGCCTGCATTATCGGAGAGCCGAGTGGAAGCCAGGCTGTGACGATTGGTTACAAGGGCAGGTTGCTGGTGGAATACTGCGTTACGCGCCCGGTACAGCATAGCGCAGGTTCGCAGAAAAACAGTAACGAGGTGGCCGTGGCCTTCTGGAATCGAGTGCGTGACCATGCCACCGGTTGGAACGAGCAGCATGAGGCAGATTCCACTTTTGCTGCGCTTATGCCATCGCTGCGCGGTATTAACAGCAGTCAAGATGGGTTAGAGGAACAGGCGCAGCTTCTTATTGGCTACCGTTTACCACCCGGCTACGATGGCGCGGCCTTGCGTACCCAACTGGAGCAATGGGCTGACGAAGATGACGCTCAAATCTGTTTTTCAGGGGAGGAGGTGGCCTTTCAGACGACGCGTGCGATACCTTTATCAAGAGCTTTCGTATCTGCAATTCGCGCTACCGGAGGACAACCAGCCTTCAAGCACAAGACGGGGACAGCGGATATGAATGTCGTGGGGCCAGCCTGGGGGCAGAACATCGTTGCATATGGGCCGGGCGACTCGCGCCTCGATCATACACCTCAGGAGCATATACGCGTTGCCGAGTATAAGCATGCTATCGATGTGCTTGAGTTGGTACTGGGGGAACTTGCCTTACAAGGAGAAATGACACAATGAGATCGCTGGCTATTCTCGATTCGACGCTTCGCGAGGGTGAGCAGTTTACCAGTGCCTTCTTTACCTTTGAGCAGCGACTGAAGATTGCGCGCTTACTGGATGCCGTTGGCGCGGAGTTCATAGAGGTCCCTTCACCTGCCGTGTCGCCGGAGATGCGGCGGACGGTGCAAGCACTATGTGAAATTGGTTTATCTGCGCACGTTATAGCACATGTGCGCTGTGTCGAGGCTGATGTACAGGCTGCACTGGATACACCTGTTTTCGGCTTGAATCTCTTTTATGGAACATCAGCAGAGCTACGTGCCTTCAGCCATGGCCGCCGCATCGACCAGATTCTCGCCGATGCTGTACCGCTGATTCGACTCATCCGATCAGCTGGACGCTACGTGCGCTTCTCCGCTGAGGATGCCTTTCGCAGCGACCTGGTTGACCTGCTGACTGTCTTTGATGCCGTCGTTGAGGCAGGAGTGCAGCGCATTGGTCTGCCCGATACCGTTGGTATTGCCACACCGCGACAGGTTGAGCGGCTTGTCAGTCTCTGCGCTGGACGTTATCCACAGGTTGGTATCGAGTTCCACGGGCACAATGATACCGGATGTGCTGTTGCTAATACTGTCGCGGCGCTGGAGGGTGGTGCGGATTGCCTCGACGTTACCGTCATGGGTATTGGCGAACGCAACGGCATCGCTTCGCTCAGTGGCCTGATCGCGCAACTCTATATTCATTATCCGGAACTGCTGGAGGCGTACGATCTCACGCAACTGGCGCTACTTGATCGTTTTGTATCAGAGTGCCTTGATCTACCAATTCCCTTCAATATGCCGATCACTGCTCCAGGAGCGTTTGCGCACAGAGCTGGTGTGCATACAAAAGCAGTGCTCAAGAATCCTCGATCGTATGAGGTGCTGGCTCCAGCAGACTTTGGGCTGATGCGCAGCATTGATGTTGGCTCACGTTTCACGGGACGGTATGCCGTAGGGCATCGCGCTACGGCATTGGGGCTGCGCCTCAGCAATGACGAGGTCTGTCATCTTACTCAGGCTCTTAAAGAGCGGGCTGAGTGCGGTTCGTTGAGCCAGGAAGAAGTCGATGCATTTATTCATAGTTGGTGGGAGGAGCGGAGCGTATGTCGAGCGGAACGTAGTGGAGCCGACATAGCGATGGAGGAGGGGTACCAGGAGAAAGGAAGTGTCACATGGGAACCTTAACCGAAGTAATCTTTAGCCACAAGCTGGGTCGTACGGTAGCGCAGGGCGAGACCGTTGTGGTGGATGTTGACCGCGTAATGAGCCACGATACGACGACTCCCCTGGCGATCCAGGCCTTTCGCAAATTGACGAATAGTGGGCGCGTCTTCGATTCCCAGCGGTCGCATATTGTGTTTGACCATATCGTACCAGCGGCGACCATTGCAGCAGCCACGTTGCATCGTGATGTGCGCATGTTTGCACAGGAGCAGGACATTGGTATCTTGCAGGAGGGCATCTGCCACCAGGTGATGCCGGAGCGTGGTTATGTTACTCCAGGCGACATCATTGTTGGAGCCGATAGCCACACCTGTACCTATGGGGCGCTCGGAGCCTTTGCAACCGGCATGGGCTCTACCGACATCGGGGTCGCCTATGCAACCGGGCGAGCCTGGTTTCTCATCCCGCCAACAATCAATGTCCACATGACGGGAAGACTTCCCTTTGGTGTTTACACAAAAGATGTGACTTTTGAAATGGTGCGCAAAGTAGGCGTTGATGGTGCCAACTATCGCGCCATCGAGTATACGGGAGAGTTGGTCGAGCAGATGTCGGTGAGCGAGCGTTTCACGATCTGCAATATGGCGATTGAAATGGGCGGCAAGGCGGGACTCGTTGCCCCTGATGCAACGACCCGGGCATGGTTGCGTGGTCGTATCGACCGAGATTATCCCATGCTGGCACCATGCGATGCGCGTTATGAACGGGTGGTGGAGATTGATGCTTCGGAACTGTCACCGCTGATTGCCTGTCCCCCGGATGTCAACAATGTTGTCCCGGTTGAGGAGGTTGAGCACGTGAGGATCGACCAGGTGTTTCTCGGCACCTGTACGAACGGCCGTCTTGACGATCTGGCTATTGCTGCAAACATTATGCGGGGTAAGAAGCTTCACCCCCAGACACGCATGGTGGTTGTTCCCGCTTCTCGCGAAGTTTACCTGGAGGCAATGCGGCTGGGCTACCTGGAAACGTTTATTCAGGCTGGTGCATCGGTTGGCACTCCCGGTTGTGGCCCCTGTATCGGCCGGCACTACGGCGTACTGGCACCTGGTGAGCGCGCTTTGACAACGATGAACCGCAACTTTACAGGGCGTATGGGCGACCCCACTGCCGAAATTTATCTCGGTAGCCCTGCTACTGCTGCAGCGACTGCGCTGAGCGGGCGCATTAGCGATCCGCGCAATTTTTAGTAGGGGCCGAATTATCGCTTGCAAGGGTATGTTATTTGTGGGAAAGGGAAGGATCATACCTGTTGATCACTTTGCTTGTTTTTTGTTTCATTTGTTTCACTTGTTTCACTTGTTTCATTTGTTTCATTTGTTTCACTTGTAACAGGGGATGCTTTTGACAGCTGCGGAGTTGCTTCGAGGCACCATCACAAAATATCTACCCTTGAAAGTCGAAATATCAGATCAACAAACGGAAGAAAGGAACAGAACATTATGGGCCGTATATGGATGCTTGGTGACAATGTGAATACAGATGTCATCATTCCGGGACGCTACAACGTGACCACTGATCGCACACAGTTAGCTCGTTACTGCCTGTGCGAAGTACTGCCAGAGTTTGCACAACAGGTGCGGGTAGGTGATGTGGTGATAGCTGGCCACAATTTTGGCTGTGGCTCATCGCGCGAACATGCTCCGGCCGCTTTACAGGCGTGCGGTGTGCAGGTTGTCATTGCACGCAGTTTCGCTCGCATTTTCTATCGCAATGCTGTAAATATTGGTTTGCCGGTGCTCGTCTGCGAAGAGGTTGTTGCTGCCAGCACTGATGGACAGGATATGGAGTTAGACCTGGCGACCGGTGTTATTCACAATGTAACGACTGGACAGACGTTTCAGGCTGAACCCTTGAATCCCTTTGTAGCACGTATCGTGGCAGCGGGCGGAATCATCGAATATATTCGCCAGGAAGGGGCGCTGCGATGATTCCCGGATTCTTCAAGCGTCTAAAATCGTCATCGGAGCCCCCGACCATCTGTGTGATTAATGGTGACGATGCTGCTCCCGAGGTAGTGCGTCCGACTGTGGAGGTGCTGCGCCTGTTAGCACCGGATATGCGCTTTGTGGAGGCACTTAGTGGACGTGAGGCATCAGAGCGCTACGGTGATACGTTTCCCGACGAGACCCGGAAGGCGATTGATGCGGCAACCTGTACGCTGTTCGGAGCAAGCGGCGGACCAAGCAGGCCCATCTTATGGTATCTCCGTTGGGGCAAAGAGACGTATGTGAATGTACGCCCTGTGCGGTGGTGCCCGGGTTACCACAGCCCAATGCTTCACCCTCAGCGTATCGATTACGTGATTGTACGCGATAATTTGGAGGGTATGTATCCGCCACGTGAAGGAGACATTGCAGAGCTAGACGCATTATCTAGCAGTAGTTCATGGTGGCAGGCTCATCCAAGGGGAAAACGGGGAGCTTATGCCTTGCGTATCTGTACTGATGAGCAGATGTATCGCCTGGCGGTTGCAGCGTGCGAGCTGGCAATGTTCCGCCAGGCAGCCGGCTATCCTGGCTGCGTGACCCTGGCTGCTAAGTACTCGATATTGCCGCGCACCGATGGGCTCTTGCGCGCGATCGTAGAGGAAACGGTGCGCTCCTATCCGAGTTTGAGTTACCAGGAATTTCTTATCGACGACCTGGCACGACGGCTGATTGCCTCTCCAGAGACGCTCGATGTGGTAGTGCTCTCCAACGAGCATGGTGATATCCTCGCTGATGTTGCCAGCGGTAGTATTGGGGGCCTTGGCCTCTCGCCGAGCGCCTGCTTTGGCGGACACTATGCCTACTTTGAACCAGTACATGGCTCCGCACCGGACCTGGCTGGCGAAGGGATCATCAATCCCACGGCGATGATGCTCTCGGGAGCAATGATGCTTGCCTATCTCGGCTATACCGAACAGGCGCAGCGGTTGGAGCGGGCTATCGAACAGACCTACCGGGAGGGGGTTAGTTTGACCCGCGATCAAGGAGGAGGTGCAAGCACAATAGAATTTGTAGAGGCTGTCGTTGGAGCTATCGTATCTATGAAATAATGACGAGGAAGGATGGAGATTCTTTCATTTTCAGCATTTTTTCAGCAAACCTCCCCTGAATGTTCAACGGAGCCTGTTATCCTTTGACTAAGATAGTCACGTATTGTCTTCAATTTTTAGCGAGAATGACAATTTCAAGAAGGGATAGTTTCCTATGGAAAGGCCATCTGTAAAGGTAAGGATTGTAGGTATGCTGACAACGCTTAGTAGATATAAGCTCCATCTTAAACGGAAGCATGTATACGGTCTGGGGATGTGTATCCTTTTGCTCATTGCTTTCATTGCAGGCGGCATCTCTATGAACTCTGTGTCTGCCGCGAACTCAAATCTCAAGGAGCCTGCCAAAGGGGTTGGTAAGGGGAATTTACAGAAGGACGGATTGATGGTGACGGGGGTCAGTGGGCACACGATTAGCGGGAAGCACAAAGATGGTACGACAGTGAAAGTCATTACGACGGCTAGTACGACTTTTACGAAAGATGGTGTATCTGTAAGTCTGAGTGCTGTGAAGGTTGGTGAGTTCATAGGCGTGGTTGGCAGTGCGAGTGGTGCTGGGAGCATCACGGCAACACATGTCGAGATTTTGGCTACCGAAAATTCTGGACCCAGGGGTGATTCGGCAACAGCAACTATCACGAGTATTACTGGCACAACGATCACTATTCAAGGTTCGAAAGGTAGTAACACATCCACGATCAATACGACAGCCACGACGCACTTCGCCAGCAAAATAACAGGACATGATGTGACACTGGGAAGTTTGAAGGTTGGCGACTTTGTGTTAGAAGAGGGGAATCTCAAAAGTGATGGTTCGCTCACCGCGGCGGCTGTCATCGCCGGCGCTCCGCCATCATCTGATTATGGGGATCAGAAGGGGCCCAAAGGTACCACGGGTGATTCGGCAGTTGGGCGTATTACAGCCATTTATGGCACAACGATCACTATTCAAGACTTTAAAGGCGGCAACGCATCTATGATCCGTACAACTGCCACGACACAATTTTTCAGCAAGATAGCAGGGCATGATATGACGCTAGGAAGCCTGAAGGTTGGCGACTTTGTGTACGTGGGGGGAAAACTCAATAGTGATGGTTCACTGACCGTGAAGTTTGTTGTCGTTGGCGTTGCGCCAAATTAAGCTGGTAGCGGAGACTGCCAGGACAAATAGCATTTGGTGGTAGATTACATGTAGGTGAAGTTTTAGGGATATGGGTATCTTCTTCGCAGAAGGTGCCCACTTCTCTATGAGAAGGTAGGGTGCGCATGACTTTACAAAAGAATGAGCGCACTAGTGAGCGCAAGCCTGTGGCGCTGATTGTGGATGATGAGCCGCAAATTATTGAGTTTTTGCGGATGGGATTTGGCTATGAGGGATTTAGCGTTTGTATTGCCACGACTGGTCCAGAAGCGTTACAGTCTGTGACGGCGCAACATCCTGATATTGTGATTCTCGATGTGATGTTGCCGGGTCTCAATGGATTGGAGGTTGCGCAGCAGATTCGTAAAGCGCATGATACGTGCATTATCATGCTGACGGCGAAGGAAGGTGTTGAGGACCGCGTGGCTGGCCTGGATATGGGAGCCGATGATTATGTGACCAAGCCGTTTGCATTCAAGGAGTTGATGGCACGAGTACGTGCGGTGTTGCGGCGGCGTGGTTTACAACTTGGCGAACTGTTGACCTTTCAAGGGCTGACGCTTAACCGTGGTGCGCGGGTGGTCACCCGCAATGAGCGGGTAATCGAGTTGACACCGCGTGAGTTTGAACTGCTGGAGTTTTTTATGATGCACCCGCGACAAGTTCTGACGAGAAATGCGATACTGGCGCGTATCTGGGGTTACAATTACATTGGTGATGACAATGTGATCGAGGTGTATGTGCGTCATTTGCGTGAGAAGTTGAATGACAATCCTCCACAGCTACTGCAAACAGTACGCGGAGTTGGCTACGTCCTACGCGGATGAGGAGGCAGAGATATGGAGCACTTACGCTGGTTCTATGGATGGATGGAACGTTTGCCGATTCGTTGGCGACTCGCGCTGGTATCGTTTGGTTTGCTTGTAGGGTTACTAGCAGCGTTGGGTATACTGATCTCTGCGACTGAAGATGATGCATTACTCGCAAGCCAGGCAAGTGTGCTAACTAGCCAGGCATCCCTGGTTTCAACACTCGAAGGGGCCAATGGATCCGATACATTTGCTTTTCCATTTCCAGGCAATAAGCTGCCTCAAGATCTTGCAACCAATGTTCTTTTAACTGCACGTAAAGTAGTTGGCATAAATAAAAATATAGGGGTTTCTATTGTGTCTGTGGATGGAAGTGTTATTGTTGCTAACGACGAAAAAACTGGATCGCCTGTGGTTGTGCTGGAACGGGCAAGAGTCCAGCAATGGTTCGCAATGCATCCTCCGTATATCCTGGCAAACGATAGCCAGGGACTACGCGAACTGGTCATATTGCATCCTATACAGGAAGAAATAGGAAAAGGAAAAGTGGGGCAACAATATGCTGACGCTTTCTTGCAATTGAATACGCCAACTACATCGATAGATCAGTCTGTGGAGACAATACGCTTGATTCTGGTGCTTGGTATCGTAGGTGCTCTAGGGGTAGCTGCTGCCCTTACACTGCCATTGATTAAGGGGGCATTGCGTCCCCTGGTTGAAATGGAGCGGGTCAGCTCACATATTGCTGATGGAGCATTGTCGTTGCGTCTGAAAGAGCCAGAGACACGAGATGAGGTTGGGCAATTGGCGCGTTCCTTTAATAGTATGGTGGCGCGCTTAGAGGCAGCATTCACACGCCAGAAGCAATTTGTCTCTGATGTCTCACATGAACTCCGTACACCGTTGACGGCCCTTGGTGGAAGCCTGGAGATGTTGTTGTTGGAGGCTAATAATGGAGATCTCGAGGCATCTCGCCGACTGATGCGTGGAATGTACGCAGAAGTTGAGCGCATGCAACGGTTGGTTGCCGATCTACTGGTCCTGACGCGCTTAGACGAGGGGCAAGTCAAGCTGCGTGAAGAAAAGGTTGATTTAGGTAGCCTGGTAGGCGAGATTTGTGAACAGGCCCAGCAACTGTCGCGCGGGCAGGAGATTCTATGCGATATTGCCTCGCCTTGTCCCACTGTGCATGGCGATACTGATCAACTGCGGCGCATGCTCCTTAATATTGTTGAGAATGCGTTGAAGTTTACCCCTGTGCCTGGTCGAGTAGAACTTAAAGGGTATAGAGCAGGTGAGGATGGGATTACTGTGGAGGTCTGTGACACTGGCGTGGGAATCCCTGAGGAGGCACTGCCACATGTCTTTGATCGTTTCTACCGGGTAGATCCCTCGCGTACTCGCTCCTCGTCGCAAGGAGGAAGTGGATTAGGTCTCTCGATTGCCCAGGGACTCGTCAATGCACACGGGGGAACGATAAGTATTAGCAGTACTCCCGGGGAAGGAACAAGGGTCATGATACGACTTCCGGCTGCGCGATGAATACGTAAAAATCACGTAAATTACGTATAACTATGGAAGAACAGTCTCAGTTCGAAAAACTTCTTTGTGCTCTTACGGCAATATTAGAACGGGCAACTCGTCAATTCGGCCAGCGGCCGACTCTAGTCCAAGACAACAGCGATGAGATAGACAGCATATGTTACTATCAGGAAACCACCAATCACGCGGGAAATCTTCCCAGACCAGATAAGGGCTAAGAGCACAAGGTGGACGACCACCATGACCGGTAAGGCGATGAAGGTCACACGGGGGTCCACGGGAATGGAGTGAATCGTGGCAGCAAGTCCAAGCGTGACGAGCAGATTGTAGGCAAAGGAACCGAGGATGCCGCCGACCAGGATATCGGACTGTTTTTTGCGGGCCGCGCTCACGCCGAGTGCGATCATCTCTGCCCCTGTCCCGAGCGACACGATGGTAGCTCCCACAGCCCCCTGGCTGAGGCCCACCACTTGTGCGAAGCGGAGTGCTCCCTCCACAATGGCCGGGCCACCTGCTGCCATCGCTGCGAGGCCACCAATGGTCAACAGCCCGGATTTCCACTCAAGTCGAGGGCGCGCTGTTTGTGGCTTCTGATCGTCATCATTCTCATCGTCGTCTGCTTCGAGCTCCACCATGCGCCTGACAGCCTCCCGGTCGGTGCGAAACAAGAAGATGGTGTAGCCCACAAACACGACCAACAGAAGAACCCCTTCGAGTTGGGTAACGATTCCCAGAAAGAGAAGCGCAATGGGGACGATCGAGACGAGAGTAGCGATCAGCGCCTGCCGCCTTACCCCGCGGTCGATGACCATTGGAAAGATGAGTGCCGAGAGGCCGAGAGCCACCGTGACAATGGTAACGTTCGTGCCAACGACATTGCCGACGGCAAGGGTTGGTGCTCCACGGGCGGAAGCAATGGCTGCTGTGAGCATCTCCTCTGGCTCTAATCCTGCCAGAACCACACCAAGCACCAGAGGACTCACCCCGAGGACTCGTGCGAGATCGCTTGCTCCATCAAGAAACCAATCGGCCCCAAGCAAGAGCAGCACGGTCCCGACGGCAAGCAGACCAAGAGCGAGCAGGAGTGTCAGTATCATTTATCTCCTTCGCGCCGAAATACCCTTGTCTTCAGCTCTGGGGATGAAAGGGGCGCTGCCCGCAGGCAGAGAACTACTCAATAGTGGTTTGCTCTTGAGCATCCACTTTCTTCACCTCAAGGCAGCAATTATCTTCGCCACAGCTACAAGCCTCGCCAGTACGAGCCTCATGCAGGGCCTCACGTCCCTCTTGTACCAGAAAGTACACAAGCACGAGTGCTGCCAGCGGATCAGCCCACCACCAGCCGAAGAAGCGGTTAAGCAGGAGGCCAGCAAGCAAGGTGAGCGACATGTAGGCACACGTCACACTGCACGCTGCATCAGCCTTGAGTGCAGCACTACCGATGCGTTTAGCGACCCTGAGCTTGCCCTGCCACAAGAGAGGCATGATGATGGCAGCAGCTACAGCGAGGCCCACGCCCCACCAGGATGATTCCGGTCGGGTTCTGGTGATGAACGCGCCCGCACTATCGCCAACGATGTAGACGGCGAGGGCAAATAAGCTGATGGCTGTGACCCACGCGGCACGCCGTTCGGCTTGCTCGATGCGCTCGACGGAACCGCCGCGCTGCTCGACGAGCAGCCTCCAGAGCAGGATACCACCTGCGATGAGTTCAACGATGCTGTCAATGCCAAAGCCTTGCAGCGAGACGCTGCGGGTGGCAAAACCAACGGTGATCGCAACGCCAGCCTCAATGGTCATCCATACAATCGTCGCCAGTTCGATCCAGGTCCCCTGGCGGACGTTGCTTTTGCGGGTGGAGGTAGGCTGCATTACAGGAGCAGTATTGAGGACAGGAAGTTGTCGGGCCATCAGCAACACGCTTCTTTCTGTTCATAACGGGTACATTCGTAGACGCCACGGGCAACGTCGCTGAGCAATTCATCGGCCAGTTCCAGTAAGACTGCCACTCGTGAATCGCTGAGCTGGTAGAGCGTGTAGCGCCCCTGTGGAGTAGAGACGACCAGATCACAGTCGGATAAGCACCGTAAATGGTTGGACACGTTGGTCCTCGATAACCCGGTTTTCTCAGCAAGAGCACCCACCGTGAGCGGTTCAGCACGCAATGCCTCTACAATCGAGAGCCGAGACATATCTGAAAACCCACGGAACAGCTTTGCCTTCAGTGCCGTCGCGTGCGGAACAAGAGTTGACATCGTGATTTCCTCGTATTCGTTATCATGTCACTACATAATGACATAATAAAGCAAGGGGTGAGAAGTGTCAAGCATCGTCCTGGACGATGTTTATCGGCTTCAGCCGCAACCAGCATCGCCTGGCCCGGATGTTCGATCGTATGCAGTTCGGGAGATATCAACAGTATAAGAATTCAGGCATGTTGATTTTTTAGAAACGTAGCTAATTGATTGAAAATGTAGTATAATAACGTCTAAGCTATTATTGCAAAAAATGCAATTCAACCAAAGGGGTACTTGAATAAAGGGAAGGGAGAGCGCTGAGAAGATGCAGAACTTGAGTAATGCATTCGAATAGCTAGCAAAGGGCTAAAAATGCGGAACAAATTACTCACCACGACCGGTTCGCTGGCAACAACCATCACCGGCGTTGATGCTCCATTACCCCTAATTGACCTCGATAAGATCCTCACAATTGTCGCTGACACTTATAATTATACAGCCTCGGTCGATGATGAAAAACAATTCAATGACTCTAATCTAGCTGAACCTCTAGAGACATTCGCGCAATTACTTAGAAAGCAACACAAACAGCGTGCTCATGTTTTAGCTATGAGCTGCGGCACAGGATGGGAAGCAAATTTCCTGATGGCGCGAGGTTTTGATCTCGTAGGGATCGACACTTCCGCTGAGATGCTACGAAGAGCGCGCAGCCGTGCACCGGGCGGAAAATTCCTACGCATGAGGACGCAAAATCTGCATTTTCCCCCCGATGAGACCTTTGACGCTATTTGGAGCACACGCACGCTAATTCATGTACCCCAGGCCCTGGTAGTTGATGTATTAGCTTCCTGGAAACGAGTATTGAAGCCCGGCGGTATTTTAGGTCTCGGTGTCAACATAGGTGAACGTAACAGCTGGGAAACAAACGAGGCGATGTCCGGGTCGCCAATGTTTTATCATTATTTCGCTGAAGGTGAACTAGAAGAGGTGCTCGAAGCTGCTGGATACCAGGTAGTGGAAAAAGCTCATATTACAGGCAAGTCCAATTCTGCCGAATCTCGAAACTTTTTTGTCTTCGCACAAAGATCAGACACAAGCCTGGACAAGACCACTTATTCACAATATGTACAGTATGATGAACATGAAAAGCGAAGAACAGTACAACCCGAAGACCTGGAGCCAGCCATTGCTTTACTTCTACGTGCCGGTTCCCTCACACCAGGTGAACAAGCTAATCTTTGCTTGTTGTACGATCAGTTAGCCTTACGGGATAGAACTGATGAATATCGCTACAAACTAGCAGCGCAGAAATTGAAACTTCACCTGCAAACGCCAGAAACCCTTTTCACTGAAGACTTTGCTGTGTGGATTGCAATGGGCGAATTACATCTTAAGCTGGCTCAGTATCCGCAGGCCACTTCATGCCTGGAACACACCCTCAGACTTCGACCTGATCACTTTGCTACCCTCGTGCGCTTAAGCTACGCTTACGATGGGTTGAGAAATTTCGATAAAGCGATTGCGACTGCACACACAGCAGAGCACCTCCCCGAACAAAGCCAGGTAAGTGACGAGGAAAGGGCAGAGTTATACCATGCGCTGGGCCATTTCTACATTGACCGCAGCCTCAGCGCAAATAACGAGGCATCCGTCCAGGATAGAGAGAAGGGTGATAACTACATGCAACTAGCCTGTAGTACGGGGAAGAACGGATATATGTATATCGGTTGCCTTGCAAGGATATATAATGAAACAAAGCGCTTTACAGAGACTATTCAGCTTTTTGATACTTTCGTTGAAAATGAGAAGACTCGCGCAGATGAGAAACTCGAAAACGCTTTGTACTTTTACCGGGCGGAGGCAAGCATAGGCATAGATCGCTATGCCAATGCTCGCGCGCATTTAGCCCATGTCGAGCGCTACGCTCGGGCAAATCAGGACTGGGATGCACTTGCGCATGTGAAGCTCTATCAAATACGTGCCGAATCGAAGCGGAAAAATGTAGGAGAACTGAGTCCTGATGAAATTCGCTCTCACTTATCAGCCCTCTACGAGAACGAGCCTTCACCTTACGTCGCAGAATCCTTTAGACTCGACCGTAAGAATGTAATCAGCATATTGAGCGCATTCTACCTGATCAAACAGTCTCTCTATGAACAGGCTCCTCCCGATAATTTTGATGAGATTTTAGCAAAAGCAATCTATTACCTGGAAAAAATGTACGAAAGGGGTGAAGAGCGCAACTTGAACCTCCTGATTTTCGCTGATAATCCTGGCGCTGTACCTGGTGGGTTATATAAATACAACTGTGGACCACAAACCTTTAGATTTGACGAAGTAGGCACAGATGTAACTGAAAGAGAAATGCATCAATTTCGGGTATGGGCGATTCTTGCTTTAACAGGCGAGGTACCTGCTTCAACACTCTCCGCGATCACTTTCGCGATTGGACGCTTCTCTCAGGAAGGATACACCATTTATATCTACGACCCTAAAAGGGTCTTGCCTGAGTTTGTACGAAAATCCTTGAATAACTTCTTCGTGGATAGCGTCGAGGAAATTGCACAATTTACTTACATAAATATGCTTTACGACAAAGCGCGTGATTACCTCAGCAGTACGCGAGGTTCATCTGCTATTGATATCACACCATCAGGGCAGAACCCATGGAACATTGATTTGTTGCCAATCGAGGGGGAGGTGATATAATGCAGGAGCGGCTTTCGCAGAAACAGCAAGCGCTAGGTGCAGGAATACGAATGTCAGATGCAAGGCGGCGGCGTTCGGAAGAGGATTCACCCGGGCTCGTGCTCCAATATGATCTCATCCTGGGCTTCTTACAGAAGATTGGGCCAGCGCTGGCCGAATATCCAGAGCTGCACATGTTTTACTTTCCCGTCAGTTCTGAGCAACTCCTTTGCGTTTACCGTACAGCAGATATGCCGGGACCACTTCCCGTGGAACTCCGCCCTTACCTGATAACCACTCTCGCTAAAGCTCGCCAACTCTTCAATGAAACACTGGATGCGCGCTTTCTCTCGTCTTACCACCTGCCGCTGGAGAATCTCGAAAACCAGCATGACACAAGTCAGCAGGAATTAGTTCTAGGCATTATCTTTTCTACCCTTGGCGGTCAATTACCCAATACGCATCCAAAAGCTGCTACATCGCTCGTTATTTGTTGTCCTATTCCAGACAAGATCGCAGCTGCAAGCAAGCGCCTGCGCGACCTGTCTGGTTTGCTCATTCTGTTCGGCGACGAACAGAACTTTTCTCAATCAAGCCATTCTTCACTGGTAAAGACAGTGACTAAGGAGTTTAATAG
>CATPCK010000593.1 GCA_955652655.1 uncultured Ktedonobacteraceae bacterium
CTAGCATAGTATTTTCCTCCAACAGCATTTCTTTTAAGCGCAGTGTAGCAGCATCGGTCACATTTTACCAGCGTGCGTTTTCTCTTCTGTTGATGCAACAATATGGCCCCAATACCTGACGCCCACGAAGTCTCATTATGGACCATACAGAAATGCATCTCAAATATTCCTTTACTGGAGTTTGTATATAGGGGGGGTTCGAGTAATTGTTCTGTTACTACTCGAACCGCTAAGTCTGTGCTATGCGCCCGCTCTAGACGTTCAGCTAGTTGTTTGAATTTCCAACCTTGATCACAGCGCCTGCGGATCCGTTGAACCGCACTTCGACTTTAACGTGCAGATTGGTCCCGATAGCCCGCGCGTTATTGTTGAAATCGCCTAAGTCTGCCGTCGAGCCGATCGTGAAGCTATAGCTCTGGTTGGCAACCTTGAAGTGAAGGACTGCATCAGTGCCAACGGCGCTCGTCGTGATGGCCTGGTAGTCTACAACGTTCTGATCTGGATCTCCGGGGGTAGCAGGCTTGACGGCCGTTGCCGTGAAACTGCCATCAGTGTTGGCTGTTGTCTTCACCCCGACGAGCGTGCCTGCGGTCGGCAGCGTCCCATTGAAGTCGGAGAGATCCGTCTGGTTGTTGGCGCTCATCGCCAGAGTTCGCCCATTGGGCATGCTCACCACAATTCGGTTGGGAACGGCACTTTTCACTGTGCCCATGAAAGAGATGCTACCTTGCTCAAGCGAAGTTGACGGCTCGGTTGGGTTAGTTGTCTCAGTCGGGTTAGCTTCCGGCGTGTTCGTCCCATTTAGCTCTGGCGTTGAGTTCGGGTTCATGGTGTACGAGTTGCCACTGCTCTGTGTCACTTGAAGGGTATAGGTTTTGCCGACTTGCGCCTGCAGCGTCGTCACTTCTTGATCAGTCAGCCCACTTACCGTCACCTGCTGCCCATTGGCATTGAGGATAGCACTATGCTGGGCTGTGTTGACCGAGACGACTCTGCCAGTAATGGTGGTTGCGCCAGGAGTGGTTCCAGTAGTGCTGGCGACACCTGCACATGCTGTAAACAAGATCATCATAAGAAAACCTATTCCACAAACGAATATACTCTGAAAACGAATTCGCATAATTTTTTTCATAATTTTCCCCTTTTCTCTCAATATTTCCTCTTCTTGAGGTAGAACTATAAGCGCTTTTTGGGAAAGTGCACTCACTATCTTTACTTTCCCAAAGCGTAGCACATCTTTTGCACGGATGCCGTTATTTCAGTCACACAAGAAAGGTGATTGATCTCACTCTGTCTTCGTTCCTTGCTTATGCCCGTCTAAGTGATGTGCCATTTCTTCCTCTGTGGAGCTACTTGTGCTGTCTCCGCAAATGAATGCCTCGGTCATCTCGTGGGCAATGTCATCAGGATATTGAACAGGTGGGGACTTCATGAGATAAGCGCTTGGTCCCTCCAATGTGCCACTCACCCCACGATCCAGGGCAAGCTTGATCATACGTACAGCATCGATGACCACACCGGCTGAATTGGGCGAGTCCCAGACTTCGAGCTTCAATTCCACATTCAGTGGCACATCACCAAAGGTACGTCCTTCCAGCCGAATGTAGGCCCATTTGCGGTCGGAGAGCCAGGGAACATAGTCGGAGGGGCCGATATGGACATTCTCTTCACCCAGATCGTAATCAAGCTGGCTCGTCACTGCGTTCGTCTTGCTGATCTTCTTCGACTCTAAGCGCTCACGCTCTAACATATTGTAGAAGTCGGTGTTGCCGCCAACATTGAGTTGCAAGGTCCGTTCCAGTTTCACGCCTCGTTCGCGAAAGAGGCGAGCCAGCATACGATGGACGATGGTGGCACCAACCTGACTTTTAATGTCGTCGCCGATCATAGGCAGATGCGCCTCTTTGAAGCGTTTCTGCCAATACATTTCACGAGCAATAAAGACGGGAATACAGTTGACGAATCCCACTCCGGCTCTAAGAATCTGCTCAACATACCATTTGGTAGCAGTTTCAGAGCCGACCGGCAGATAGTTCACAACGACATCAGTGCCAGTATCTTTGAGAATTCTCACGATATCGTCAGTTTGTCCCGATGCTTTGGTGATGATGCGAGAGAGGTACTTTCCCAGCCCATCATGCGTCATGCCGCGGTACACCCTGGCATTGAGTTTGGGAACGTCAGCGAAGTGATATGTATTGTTTGGGGCTGTGTAGATTGCTTCACTGATATCTTTCCCTACTTTATTCTGGTCAATGTCAAAGGCGGCGGAGAACTCGACATCGCTGATGTGGTACCCACCAAGGTTGACGTGCATTAAGCCGGGGACGAAATCCTCTGGTTGTGCTTTCTGGTAGTAGTGGACACCCTGCACCAGCGAACTGGCACAGTTGCCAGCACCAATGACCGCCACGCGCACTTTCTTTGTGCTTGTCATGTTGAATGTTCCTTTCCGAATGAACAATGGGGCTTCTATCGCCTGGTTGCCTTTCTTACGTGTTCCATTCGTGCTGCCAACGGCACCCCATGTATGAGTGTAATCAGCGCAATCAGCAGAAGTATATGTTTACGAACGTCTCCATCCTGGTAGGAAAATTGCAGGAGTGTACAGGCAATAGCTGTCCCGAAGACGATAAAGATGAGGATACGGTCGACCCAGGTGAAAGGGTGCGTTAGCCAGAACAGCGAAGTGATGGCAGCAAGCGCTAACCCACCTGTGAGCAACGTATTAAGGCTGACTATTTGTAATATGTTGGCCATCGCTGATTGTATATCGGGCGTTGCCTGGACGAGAAAAGCTGACCCCGATACCAGGGCAGCAAGCGCAACGATGAACAAAATGCTCCATGGAATGAGGCGGTGGAGGACTGTGCCTGCAACTATCGCTACCAATAGCAAGAGCATTGAGAAGCCGAACTCGGCGATATGATCTGAGCCGCCAATGTAATTGAAGGCCCATATACTCCCACCAATCGTAAGTACAAGTAATAGCCCGAACAACATGAGAAATGGCGCGGTCCATAGAGGGGCAAAGTGAGAAACGCTCTTTCCCTGGGCGAGTGGTGCTGAGGGGCTAGCTTGATTGAAGGAGGGAGAAGCAGCGTTAACATGTCGGGTTGGAGAGTATATTGGCGGTGCATTGTTTTGAGCAGAGGCAGGTTGCACATACTTTGTTGCAGCTAGAGCGGGATTGATCTGCGAGGTATACTCTGCTGCTTGCTGATGAATCTTGCTCAACTCGTGATGCACCTCCAGCGCACTTGTAGGGCGTTGTTGTTCATCCATTGCCACTAAGCGTTGAATAAGCTGATTAAGTTCAACGGGAACTTGCGGATTGTACTCTCTTACAGATGGAAAGGCGAATTGATATCCGGAAGAATAGGGATCTTTTCCTGTAAGACAGCAGTGGAGCGTTGCCCCCAGAGCATAAAGGTCTGAGCGCTGATTCGTTTGTGCGATGCCATGTTGTTCGGGAGGTGCATAGCCAAGTGAACCTAGCAAGGCTGTGTCTAGCTGTTGACCTTCTTTGAAAAGACGGGCAATCCCAAAGTCAATAAGATAGATATGCCCGATTGCAGTCACCATCACATTGGAGGGTTTGAGATCGCGAAAGATGATCGGTGGATGCTGCTGGTGAAGGTAGGCCAGGACATCACAGAGTTGGAGTGCGTATGCCACAGCCTGTGCAACAGGAATTGGACGCGCATCATTCTCTCTGAGGATTTGTAGCAAGGTTTTCCCTTCAAGGTATTCCATCACAAGATACGAGCGCCCTTGTTCACTAAAGGCGTCGTAGACATGAGGAAGGTTTGGATGTTGGAGCGAACCTAACAGTTTAGCTTCATGTTGAAAACGTTCAGTTGCATTAGCAAGCTCCTGGTCGCTCAAATGGCCCTGGCTCATCTCTTTAATGGCAACCCGACGATTACCAATTCGTGTATCGAGTGTTTGGTAGACTGCACTCATGCCACCTCGTCCTGCTAGCCCAACTATGAGATAACGGTGTTGAAGCAGTGATTGAGGAGCGAGTCTACCGGTTTGATTCTCGTAGGCGGACATAATGCACCTCGCAGCTCTTGACTGGTTTCCTGTAATTCCGTCAGCCTGTTGAAAAACTCGGAATGGCCTGTACAAATATGCAAGTGGAAGCCATCCCATAGATATATTCCTCCGATGAGGTGTCAAAAGTGTTTCTATTGCCATTCTAGCCGATAAACGCACATTCTGCTGTGAATTAGTTCACGGATAGAAGGTGATGCTGACACACGCTATCGCACAGGAGTTCCTGGACTTTGTACATTTGAGATGGGGGCATCGGGGGTTTCTGAGGTATGATAGAGGTTGCTGAACCAGGATCATACAAGGAAGGTTTTTTTGCAGTATCGTAGTTGCTAGAGAAACAGTTTTGCTGTCAACCGGATCATGGGTTTCTA
>CATPCK010000594.1 GCA_955652655.1 uncultured Ktedonobacteraceae bacterium
AGTCTGCGCTATCAGGGAGATGGTGTCCGGACCCGAAGTCCGGCTCGCCACCGGATGCAGGTGGCGGCCCTCGAGCTCTCGATAGCGGGCGACGCCCTGGTTTATGACGCGTGCGTCAAGCGCCGTGATGACCTCCACCGGGCCAGACCAGTTCTCGGCTGTGATGGTCCACTCCAGGGCCGCCTGGTGCATGTCGGCCATGCTGACGAAGCGTCTGCTGGAAAGCGTCGTCTCGCGACCCCGGCGGTCGCGGAAGCGAAGCCTGCGCATCACCGTCGCGTTACGGAAGTCCACCTCGTGCCGATAGCTCAGCAGCTCGACGTTCTTCAGGGTGATCGGCTCGTCGCTGCCGATGCGGAGCTTGAGCACGAGCCAGTTGGGAAGGTTGATCAGGTCTTCGTTGAGCACCGGGTGGCCACCCATGATGGTCGTCTCCCGGTTGTAGCAGCCGTGTGCGTAGGTGCCAGGATAGTGGACGTCGTCCACGTCGGCCCACTCGGCGCTGCCACGTGTGCAGAAATAGCCGTTGCCGGTCGAGGTCAACACCTCCCGCAGCCTCTCCTGCTCGGGCTCGAAGGAGTCGTAGGCGAGCGTCCAATCCTTTGGATTGGGCTCGGCTCCCCCGCTGGGCAGCGTTGGCTTCCCCTGCGCGGAGTACAGGGCGGCGAGCCTGTTGAGGAACTCCTCCACCTCCCCAATCGTGTTCAGCACGTAGTCCGCGGCGGTGGTGCGGTTGGCGTTCTCAGGGTCGTCGGCACTCCCCACGAAAATGCCGATACCGCGCCCAGCCAGGGCTCGGAAGGCGTCCTCATCAGTAATATCATCGCCCAGATAGACGGGGATCACGTCGTCTGGGTCCAGGCCCAGCGCATCGAGTAGGTAAAGTACTGCCTTGCCCTTGTCCCAGTCCAGCTTGGGCTGGATCTCAAAGACCATCTTGCCCGGCGTGACCTTGAGCTCCTCCGGGTGCTCGCTGCGGATGGCATCAACGATCTCCTTGACGCGGGGTCGCTGCGCTTCGGGTACCAGGCGGAAATGAGCGGCCACCGAACTCTGCTTGGGCTCGACCAGGGCTCCTGGGAGGTTGGCAAGCTCGCTGCGAAGCCTTACCTCCACCTCTCGCAGCAGGCCCTCGAATGACGCGCCCACCTCACGCTGTATGGACCCTCCGGTCGGGCTCCAGATGTCGAAACCGTGGTCGCCAGCCACGATCAGGTTGTCGAGGCCCATGAGCTCCTGTACGACCCTGCGATCGCGGCCGCTGGCCACGACCACGGGGACGCGTTCGGCCAGTCTCTGCACCGCCTCACGCATGCTGTCCGAGATCACAGCGTTCCCCGGCCGGTCGCGGATCGGAGTCAGGGTCCCGTCGTAGTCGAGGAACACGGCTGGCTGCTTGCCGGCGAAGTGCCGAGCCAGTGCCTCGCCCTCGCCGAGCGCGTGCGGTAGGTCGCCGATCTGCCTCTCCATAATTGCTCGCCTGCCTTTGCTAGTCGTATCCACTGGATGTCCTGGCCGCCTGGGTCTTTTGGACTTTTTGCATGACCCTAGTACTCCCTCTGGAGTAGTCTATCCTAAGATTTCACTCCTCTACAAAAGTGGGGGAACCCCAAATAACCAACGTTAAGAAAAGAAGCGTCTAATCAGCACTACTTTAACCCCGTTTCACCGAGTAAAATTTCGCCTGATCAGCAGTCCAGGCTCTACAATATCACTGATAATTTCAGTATTAACAGCAAGAAAGTATAAAGTGGATGAAGTTGCTATGCTCTAGGTAACTTCAAGAGATGTATTGACCCATCGGGCATGATTGTGTTTTGGAGTGATATGACTTGTGCTAATTGCTCTGCAGTAACCAGAGCACCTTTCAGATTAGCCCCACATAGGTCAGTCCCACATAGATCGGCTTGACGCAGGGAAGATTGGTTCAGATGGGCATCACGCAGATTGGTCTGACTCAGATCAACATAAGACAGTTTCGTCTCGAGTACACGAGCATCACGCAGATTGGCTCGACTCAGACATGACAGGCTCAGATCAGTACGAAGTAGAGACGCTTGGCTAAGATTCACCTCACTCAGATTGGAAAATTGCATTGTTGTACCATGCAGCCGCGTTTCAGGAAATGCCTTCAGGTTGTTTTTCGCAATGGTACATTTCGGGTCAATAACGAGTGATCTTTTCAAAACGGCCTCGGCTTCGTCATCGTCTCCCTCCTTAGAGTTGTCTGCTACCCTGACTTCAGGGGCGTGAGAGGCAAGGCAGCATGGGTGGAAAGCCAGATGGCATTGTTCCACGGGTCACGCACGGCAATACCCCGTTCCTGCCGCTCAACAGGAAGACCTGCAGCCTCCAGGCGGGTGGTCACGCGCGTGAGTTCTTCTTCAGTCGGAACGGCAATGCGAAAGAAGCGCAATCCCACCATATCTGCTGTCGGCTGCGGCCCTCCACGGCTCTGCCAGGTGTTGATCCCGACATGGTGATGGTAGCCGCCAGCGGAAACAAAGAGCGCACCAGGGAACTGGGCCGTGACATCAAACCCGATGGCGCCGTGGTAGAACTCCTCTGCTTGCCGAAGATCGCCGACTTGCAGGTGGATATGACCCATGTGCGTCCCCGGTGGCAATCCCTTCCAAGGACGAGGATCTCCCTCTCCCTCTGACAGAATGCCCTCGATGTCCAGTGGATCGGTTGCCATAGCCACCCGTCCGTTTGCCCAATGCCACTGGCTTCGGGGGCGATCACGGTAAATCTCAATACCGTTTCCGTCTGGATCGGACAGGTACAGCGATTCGCTGACCAGGTGATCGGCGTAGCCGTCCAGCGGGTAGTGCAACTCGGCCAGGTGCAGCAGCGACCGCCCCAGGTCCGCTCGACTAGGGACTAGGAGCGCGAAATGGTACAGGCCCGTTGTGGAAGAGGGTCTGGGGCGAGCACCGGCCAGCTCTGTCAGCTGCAGCAACGGAGCGGTTGCCTCTGCCGCCAGGATGACATCAGCTTTCCCGCTTTCGACGACTGTAAAACCAAGCACGTCCTGGTAAAATGCCACCGAACGCTCTCGATTGGCGACAGTCAATGCGACAAGACCGATATGCGTCTCGGGATGAAGAGAAGTCATTTTCCCGCCCTCCGGGCTCCTCACAGGCCCTGGTGAAGATGGACAGAATACATCAAATGCTGGCTCGAACCCCGTCTGCCTGTTTAATCCTGCACCGCATTGGTTGGAATTGAGGAGGCGTTCCAACATGCCTATTTCTCCGGTAACGTAGCCCGCTAGCCTGGTTGATTGTATCCAACCAGTATGCTTTGGCTGAGCCTGGTCAAGTCCAAGTATGCAGCTGACTGCCAGCAATCAACCCAACTGCATGCCCCCGCCTTCAGTTGTGGGGTACTTGACTTCCTACAAGGATGTGAGACGAGGAAAGCATAGCACACACGCTTCTGTGTAGCAAACTCAGCCTTCCATGCCTGCTTCGTTTCCTCGGGCGCTGGCTCCACTGAACATCGTGCTACCCCCGCCATCGATGCGCTGCTGATGCCGCTCAGCATCGTGATCGTGTCGCTCAATGCCCAAATGCTGCGGAGCTTGCAGTTGCGCAAAAAAGAGGCGCAGTATAGCTACCCTTTTTTTCGTTTTCTATACTCATGTGGGGTTACATGCTCCAGCTTCATAAACACCTTTGAGAAATAATTGGGGTCGTTATATCCGACGCTCGAAGCAATTTCCGTGACAGATTCGTTGCTGTAATCCAACATATATTTGGCTTCCCCAATTCTGAGCGTATTGATATATGCGGTGAGGGTCATCCCCAGTTCTTTTTTGAAGGTGCGGGAGAGATAGGACGGGTGGACCCCAAGCGTATCAGCAACGCGGTTGAGGTTTAAAGGCTGATCGATATTGAAACGGATAGAGGTGACCGCTTCCCCGACGAGTGAAGAGAGTGTGGCTACCGACAATTCTCTCACCAGGTTGCAGTAGGCTTGAAGCATCTCTTCATAGAGGTCTCCTAACTCGGCGATGCTCTGTGCTTGTTCTATTTGGATAGCAAATTTCCCCGAGATGCTATCCAGATAGAGGGGATGAACCCCTCCGCTTTCCGCTGCTTTCCTGAATAACGTATTCGCAGAAAAAGAGAGATTTTTCATCGACCGCACTGGCGAATTGGGATGGCGGTACGCCCAGGAGATCCCCTTCCCTTCCTCCATCGCTGTTTTCAACATGTGAGGGTCCCCTCTGGTAATGGCATGCAGCAGCTTGTTCTCGCTCTCATATCTTCTCTCAATCAGTTCCCAATCCCGTTCCAGATCATCGTTGAATTTCACTGCTGTGCCCTCTGAGGGAGGCAATGCGATTTCAATCTGTTGAGGCTGTATCATTCCTGGTATAAACACGTTGATGAGTAAATGGCTTATGGCATGCTGTTTCGCTTCATCGACCATCGTCAGAGCGTTATAGCATTGTTGTAGTTGTCGCTGTATGACAAGGGATAATCGTTCTTTGTGGATCATTTCACTTATCAGTTGCGGGGGATACGTTTTACTGATACAGGGGCCTACCACGATAGTGCCTCGGTATTCCGCTCCATCCCACATACCTGCTGCCAGAAACTCAAGCTGAATGGAGTCGCGAAACACATACACATGTTCTTTCATAAGGGGCTGCTGAAGGACCTGTACAAGGGCTACTTGTTTATAACGCTCAAGCACGGTGGGCAGATCATAGGAGGCGTAATGGATCTGTGAAACCCTCTCGGTGTCAAACAATTGCACTTCGAGATTCGTGAGGATCGAAATGAGTTGGCAACCTGACCTGTACTGCTCATAAGCGGGGTGCATCGTGGTCCTCCTAAATGGTCAAAAATATCCCTTTATTGGTCAGAATTATACGAGAAATAGGCTCATTGAGCAAGTATACTATTCCAAGAAGATGTGTTCAGGTAGTTCGAACCTTTCACCACTTTGGAGAGCAACCGGTTCAACTCCCGCTCGAAACACTCGCTCATGGAGGGCACTGCTTCCGAACGGCCTGGGAAATGAGCGCACAGTGTGACTGAAGGCAGAAGAACAATGGAAGAGACGGTAACCAAACACGTTTGAAGCAGTAGTTTAGGAAGCATGTTTGATATGTAAGGAAGATTTTTGAAACGAAAGGAGCCCTTTCCAATGGAAGATATCCAAGCCGTTGACTTTGCATTGTCCGCCGAACCATCTCTCGACCTGCCAGAAGCGCTGCAAACCCCGACACGGCAGGTAAGCCGCGGCTTCATGTTCGCGCTGACTGCCGCTGCCATCTCTCTGTAC
>CATPCK010000595.1 GCA_955652655.1 uncultured Ktedonobacteraceae bacterium
ATGGGGGCTGGCAATCCTTTATAGGTCACTAACCCATGCTCAATGGTATGACTCAAGTCCACCAGCTTCTCGCTTCCCGCTCTGGTATCGATGGGAACACGTTTATGCTTCTCTACCAGAATGGTCTTATTATGAATCTGCACCTTCCTAACCATCAGCAGCCGCAGATCGCTGACAAGGTAATCAGCGAGCTCCTGGTCGCTGATAGTATCGCCCGCAATATCCAGACGAAAGCCCTGTCCTTGTATCCCTCCGCCATTGGTAAATTCGATTTCAAAGTCAAATTGTACTCTCTTCTCCATAGTGACCTTTTTTTCAAAACAGCTTCATCAGGTAAGACTGGATGACGATGGGCTACTTGTCAGTTCGCCCTGATGGGTCGGACAATGAGACCCAAGCCCCGCGTCTTGAGACATAGGGTAACTGACCTTTTATAGCCTGCTCAGACGTGCTATAATAGAGGATATGAGGAGACAAACACAACCCATCATATACTATCTACGCGCAACTGTCGAACGCTACCTGCTTGCCGCCGGGTAGCGGTATATCCTCATGCCTCCACACGTTTTAATCAAGAAGTAATGCAAAGCTATATGTAATCCTTTTCATAATTTACTACATTTCGTCCATTTCGGCATCTCTAACAATTTTTTTGCACTGGCAGCCGGCTTGACGAGAGGAAGAGAAGAACCCGAGGAACTTACACAGATGGATTTAATGGACAAACTTGCCAGCCTGGCACAACGCTATGAAGAACTCAACGCGTTGATGGCACAGCCAGAGGTACTCGACGACATCTCAATGCTCCAGCGCTATGGGCGCGAACATGCGGAGCTTGAAGAAGTCGTCAACAAATATCATGAGATCGTGAATAATGATAAACAGATCGCGGAAGCGCAGGAAATGTACGAGAGCGACGACCCGGAGATGCGCGAACTCGCCTTTGAAGAGATAGAACGCCTCAAAGCGCGCAAAGAAAAGTTGCTTGAAGAGGTGAAAATATCGCTCCTCCCTAAAGATATCATGGATGATAAAAATGCCATTGTTACCATACAGGGCGGAGCAGGCGGAGACGAGGCAGCGCTTTTCGCCGGAGAGCTCTTTCGCATGTACTCACGCTACGCAGAGAGTAAACGTTGGAAAATCGAAATACTGGATATCAATGAGACGGGACAGGGAGGTATCAAAGATATTACCTTCGTCGTCAAAGGCAAGGGAGCATATCAACGCCTGAAGTACGAAGGTGGCACGCACCGCGTTCAGCGCGTCCCCGTTACCGAGGCCAACGGACGTATTCATACCTCGACAGCCAAGGTGATTGTCCTGCCCGAGGCCGATGACGATATTCAAATCGACATCAAAGAGAACGATATCCGTGTTGATGTCTATCGTTCCACCGGCCATGGTGGTCAAAGCGTGAACACCACCGACTCCGCGGTGCGCATTACCCATCTGCCTACCGGTCTCGTTGTCACCTGTCAGGATGAGAAGTCGCAGCTGAAAAATAAGCTGAAAGCCCTGACCGTCCTCAAAGCACGCCTCTGGGATTTGCAGGAGGCGCAGCGCCAGGCAGAATTGAGCAAGTCGCGGCGTTCTCAGGTGCAGACGGGCGATCGCAGCGAAAAAATTCGTACCTATAATTTTCCACAGGACCGCGTGACTGATCACCGCATCGGCCTATCGCGTCATAATCTACCCGGCGTGCTCAACGGTGAGCTTGACGAATTCATTGACAACTTGATCACAGCCGATCAAGCGGACAAACTTCAGCATTTGTTTGAAGAAGAGGTAAAGGTGAAATAGAGTGGGCGGTTCGCGCCCCTATTGAAAGGTAGGGAACCTCATGACACAACTGGCAGCAGGCCATCTGAAAATCCAGCAGGACACAATTCCTGAACTGAATCCTCCTTACAGGTTACTGCTCGGCCCTGGCCCATGCAATGTGGACCCACGCATCCTGCGCATCACTTTGGCGCCGCAGCTCGGCCACATCGATCCAGAATTTTTCGCTATCCTTGAAGACACCGCACACTTGCTGCGCTGGATATTCCAGACGAAGAACGAGATGACCCTCTGTGTATCCGGCTCAGGTTTTTCCGGCGCCGAGGCCGTTCTATGTAACCTGCTCGAAGAGGGTGACACTATTATCTCCGGCAGCCTCGGTTTTTTTAGCGGCCAGATTGTTGAGATTTCGCAGCGCGCCGGGGCCAATGTCGTAAACTTGGAGACAGAACTGGGTGCGCCCCTGGAAGCAGATGTCCTCGAGCAGGCATTTAAAGATCACCCCGAGGCCAAAATATTTGCCACCGCCATTGCGGAAACCTCCACGGGACTCTTGCAGCCATTAGCGGAGCTAGAGCGCGTCACCCACGCGCATGGCGCGCTTTTCGTGGTGGACGCGGTCTGCGGCCTCGGTGGCGTCCCAATGCATGTGGATGAGATGAAGATCGATGCCTGCTATGCCGGGAGCCAGAAGAGCATCGGCGCTCTGCCAGGCCTGGCACCGGTGACCCTCAATGAGCGCGCGGTCCAGGTAATCAAGCATCGCAAGCAGCCAGTGCAGAGTTACTACCTTGATCTCCAGTACCTGCATCGCTATTGGAATGGTGACCATAACTACCACCATACTGCTTGCAGTAACCTCGTCTATGGTCTGCGAGAGGCTGTACGTATCGCCATGGAGGAAGGGTTGGAAGCACGCTGGGCACGCCACCAGCTCAACGGGGATGCCCTCAAAGCAGGAATCGAGGCGATGGGCCTGAAGCTTCTTACCAGACCCGGCTATGCCCTTTCGGTCCTGACGGCCGTGAGCCTGCCAGAAGGCGTTGATGAGCTTGCCATCCGCAACGGACTGCTCGACGAGTATAACATCGAAATTGGTGGTGGCTTCGGTCCACTCAAAGGCCGTTTGATTCGCATCGGCCTGATGGGTTACAATTCTTGTCGGAAGAATGTAGATACCGTACTGGCAGCGCTTGAGCACATATTGCCACGTAGTGGCTTAACCCCTCAGGCCGGCGCAGCGCTGGCTGCCACCGATGCCGTCTATAAAAGTTAATTTTCGCTATGAGACATCCCGAATTTTTGCTGAAGTGGGGAGTTTAGGGGGAGGAATCGTC
>CATPCK010000596.1 GCA_955652655.1 uncultured Ktedonobacteraceae bacterium
ACAAACGAACGAGATTGCGCTGGCAAGTCATCAACATTGCTCCGCCGCATGTTCAGGCTCATTTCGCCGGGTTCGTAGTCGGCGAAGACAACTCCGACCTGTTCGCTCATACCCCAACGCGTAACCATGCGTCGGGCCAGGTCAGTGACCACCTGCAGGTCGTTCTCGGCACCAGTGGTGACGCGCTCCGGGCCAAAGGTGAGTTCTTCGGCGACACGGCCGCCAAGCCCAACTGCGATGCGCGCCATCAACGTTTCGCGGCTATAGTTGTAGCGATCTTCCTCGGCCGTGAACTGGGTCACACCCAGACTCTGGCCGCGTGGCAGGATAGTAACACGATTGACTGTATCGGCCTGCGGCAAATGATAAGCAACAAGCGCATGACCCCCTTCATGATAAGCAATGATACGGCGATCAGTCTCACTCATCACGATCGGTCGCAGAGCGCCGAGCTGTACCCGCGCCAGGGCATCCTCAAAACAGTCGTGGGTGATATGCTCCAGGTTTTGACGCGCTGCACAAAGAGCCGCTTCGTTGACAAGGTTGGCCAGGTCTGCCCCCGTCATGCCGGTGGTCAGGCGAGACAGGCGCTCAAGCGACACCTCCTCATGCAGTGGCGTAAATCGCGTATGAACCTTGAGAATAGCTTCACGCCCAACGCGATCAGGATGTGATACGGTGATATGGCGATCGAAGCGACCCGGACGCAAGAGCGCCTTGTCCAGGATATCGACGCGGTTGGTCGCAGCGAGCACCACCACTGCCTTGTGCCCATCGAAACCATCCAGTTCCACCAGCAGTTGATTGAGCGTTTGATCTCGCTCGTCGTTACCGGATATCCTCATCGAACGCTTGCGACCCACGGCATCAATTTCGTCGATAAAAACAACGCAAGGTGCGGACTGGCGTGCCTGGTTGAAGAGGTCGCGCACTCGGCTCGCGCCCACACCAACAAACATCTCGACAAATTCAGAAGCGCTCATACTGAAGAAAGGCACCCCGGCCTCGCCAGCTACCGCTTTTGCAAGCAAGGTTTTACCGGTTCCAGGTGGGCCAACAAGTAAAGCGCCTCGGGGAATACGCGCACCCAGGCGACCATAACGTTCCGGACCGCGCAAAAACTGCACAATCTCTTCCAGTTCTGTCCGGACCTCATCTATACCAGCAACATCTTCAAATGTTACCTGTGGCTCCAAAGTGGTACGATTTTTTGCCGGAGAAACACCGTTAGATTTTACAGAATTAGAACTAGCAAATTTATCTGGTCCCATGCGAGTTTGCTTCGTTTCTGTTGTACGATCAAAGCGGCGGGCTCGGCTCTTCCCGAATTGAGTCACACGATCATCCATAGAACGATTTGAACGCGTAGAATTTTTAGGCGCTAATATGAGCAATAGAATCAACCCGAGGAAAAGTAGAGGGACAAATCGCCAGAGCAGCCCCATCCACATGGGTGGCTGCGCCACAGGAAGGGTATTGAGTACGACATTGTGACTTAAAAGCACTGGCATTAAGTTCGCGTCACCACTTCCAGGCAAATGAGTAAAGACAGCTCGTGCAGGATCAACAGGCGGAGATGTGGACGTGCTTGGCCAGGAAGAATAGCCCGAACCAACATAGCGGCTCCATGCAGCAAAGTCGGCAGTCATTTTACTGGCTGAAGCTGTCGCTGCTTGTGTTGCTATCAATGTTTGATTCCGTGATAAAGGAGTAATCAATAAGCCGTTGATATCATTTCCCTGCAGCGTTACTGCCTGCACATTCCCGGTCTTTACCTGCTCCAGAAATGTACTGTAGCTAATCAGCGTGACCCCATTGGGGGAAGTATTTGTTGAAGGAGCTTGTAATTGGCTGACTACACCAAAAATCAGGCCGATTACCATTACAAGTAGCACGCCAGTAAAGATCGCTTGTTTATGCGTTTTGAGGAACGTTAACACATTTCGCCCGTTGCTCCTCATATCTGTATATCGCCGCCATCGAGCCATAGATTTCGATTGGCGACCACCTTTGCCGTCCATGTATGCACACCTCGCCTGAAAAGCTTGCGCAGATCAAAACATCTCGACAAGCATAATGTAGACTCTTAACAACATCATCCGAACATCCGTAGGTACCGATTATGCAAATTGACACATGAATCCGGACAACCCTAGGTGCCGATTGATCGCGCACATAGCCGATTGATCGGCCTCAGGGAATGGTCCGCTATCCGGATTATTTGTGAAAACTCATGATCGGCCCATTGAGCAACATTCTCCCGGGAAGGAGAATCTTTCTTCTTTGCCTGCGATACATGCAGGAAAAAGACCATAAAACGATTAATAACTATGAATACAGGCGATAATTACATTGATGCCAGGAGATTAGTGTACTGCTTATCACTGCTCAGCATAAAACTTCGCTGTAAATTCAGTACTTTCTTCTCATTATAATGACTATATCAATAAGTATCTATGTGATGCATCACAGTTCAGCATACGTCTGATGACGTACTAAAGGCGCCTTTTGATACAGCAACGGGTCAGGTTCATAGCTACAGCGTAGTAATGCCCTGTTATGAGAACGCTATGAACCTTTTTTTGTAGGATATCTATAATTCTAATACGTTATGATTGCCCCTATAGATGCATACATTTCTGACCCCTCTGATTAGTGCTACAATCTGAACAAGCTATGAAAGCTCTATACTTATTATTCGGGAAAGGATACAGTTTCCAAAACCAAAAAGAACTCGGTAGCAGTCCACTACCGAGTTCCTCGTTCATTCCAGAAAAACATTCCTTTTCAACCATTTAAACCCCTCGCATACTCAATTGCACGCGCCCACGTTGCAGATCGACCTTGAGGACACGCACCTGCACTACCTGCCCGACAGCCACAACCGTGAGTGGGTCTTTGACGAAGCGGTCGGCCATCTCCGAGACATGCACCAGGCCGTCCTGCTTGACACCAATATCAACAAAGGCCCCAAAATCCACCACATTGCGCACCGTTCCCTGTAAAATCATGCCTGTTTGCAAATCTTCGATCTTCAGGACATCGTGGCGCAAAATAGGCGCGGGAAGTGCATCACGCGGATCCACACCCGGCTTTTCCAGGTTCTCCAGGATATCGTTGAGCGTAGGGAGACCAACACCTACCTTTTTCGCCATTTCAGCCCATGCGGCCTGTTCGCTGGTGCTACTTCCACTCGCGCTACGAGTATCACTATGACGGTTACTTCGACCTGGACTGCTCTGCAGTCTGACAAATTGACGGTACTGGGCGATACGCTCGGCAGGTTTTACGTTCTTACCATCACCGGCCGGGAGTATCTCCAATAGAGCGCGAGCGGCCGCGTAGCTTTCCGGGTGAATAAAGGTATTGTCCAGCGGTTCGACCCCGTTAGCAACTTTGAGAAAGCCCGCCGCCTGTACAAAGGTTGCTGGACCTAACCCGGGAACCTTGTGCAGGCCTTCTCGTGACTTGAATGACCCATGTTGCTCGCGATAGCTAACAATAGCATTCGCGACACGGCTGTTGATACCAGAGACGTGTTTGAGCAAAGCCGCCGATGCCGAATTGACCTCGACCCCCGCGAAATTGACGCAGGACACGACAACACGCTCGAGCATCTCAGCCAGTTCTTTCTGGTCTACATCATGCTGGTATAAGCCCACACCGACTGCCTTGGGTTCGATCTTAACCAGTTCGGCCAGTGGATCCTGCAATCTGCGAGCGATCGAGATGGTGCCCCGCTGTGTAGCATCGAGCGTGGGAAATTCCTGCCGGGCAATCTCTGACGCGGAATAGACCGAAGCCCCCGCCTCGTTGACAATCACATAGCCGATGCGCCCGCTCTTTCCCCCCTCCCGCTCCAGCTCGCGAATCAATGCCGCGATCAGCTGCTCAGTCTCGCGAGAGGCGGTACCATTCCCGATCGCGATCACCGTGATGTCATATCGCGTGATCAGATTGCGCAATATCTGTTGTGCCTTCTCCGCCTGGAACAGGTACAGAGTATCCGACTCAATAAATTTGCCGGTTTCATCAATAACGGCCAGTTTACAACCGGTACGAAAGCCCGGGTCTATCCCTAAGACTTTCCTACCGCGCAGCGGGGGCTGCAAAAGTAAGTTTCGTAAGTTGGCGGCGAAAATAGCAATGGCATGTTCTTCAGCCTTCCGTGTCAACTCTGCCCGTACCTCGCGCTCCATGGCAGGAGCAAGCAGGCGTTTATACCCATCTTCCATGGCAGCAACAAGGTATTGCGCAAAGGGAGAAGTAGCTTTGATAGGATAGCGTGCAGTGATATTCTGTCGTGCCTGCTCATAGGCCAGCGAGACGCCCACACGCAGGACCTCTTCCCGCTCAGCGCGGTTTAATGCCAACACGCGATGCGGCACCAGCTTTATAACATTCTCTTGAAACTCATAGTAAAGCTGGTACACCCCGTTGGGATCCTTCTCCGCGACCTTCTCAGGATCAGCTACCTTCGCACCGACCGTCGCCCGCTTGAAGAAAGACGCCCGGACATTCCCGCGTACATCGGCATCCTCGGCAATAACTTCAGCCACGATATCGCATGCCCCCGCGTAGGCTTCCAGGCTTGTATCAATGCCCTTTTCGGCGTTCAAGTAAGCACTGGCATAATCCTCCAGCATCGCTTCCACATCCCCCACAAGTTCTGGCTGTTGCAGGATAATTTCAGCTAACGGAGCCAACCCTTTTTCCCTGGCGACGCTGGCGCGCGTCTTGCGCTTGGGCCGATAGGGAAGATACAAATCCTCTACTTCTTGCAGTGTTGTCGCGGCATCAATGGCAGTTGTGAGTTCCGCCGTCAATTTGCTCTGTGCTTCAATCAACCTGCGTACATCAACCTTGCGTTCAAAAAGCGTTCGTAATGCTAAGGTGCGGTCGGCAATAGCCTGGATCTGTACTTCGTCCAGGCTGCCGGTGATTTCCTTACGATAACGAGAGATAAAGGGGATCGTATTTCCCTCGTCCAATAGTGCGATGGTACGTTCAATCTGACCACGAGCTAACCCCAGTTCTTTACTGAGCGTCTGCGCCAGGTCTGTTACCCGTAACTCTACCTCTTCCGACGTAGCAGGTACCGTTTCAGCTTGTTTAGTTTGTTCCTCAGGTGTCAAGTATATTGCCTACCTTCCCTGGCAACTTAAAAAATATTTCTTGTGCCAGGGAAAATAGTATCATAGCTCTGGCGTTCCGTACAACCTCTCGCCCAAATAGATCAAAATCTTCCCATAATCACCCGTGCCATCAGTTCTTCTGGCCCGGACAGGATCGGCTTGCTGCGCAAGAGCGTACGCACGAAATCAAGCTCCAACACATCCGATTTGCGCGCAAGTCTAGGTGAATAATAAATCAGCACACCATCTTGCTGAAATGATTCGTAACGATTGGCTTCACGCGGCTCATGTGTATCGACCGACACATCAAAGAAGGTACCGCTTCAACACCGTAAAGGGTCAAGCGTGACCGTAAGCACATTACTTCCAATGCGCTGCAAATGTGCCTGCAATCTCTCAGAAATGATCGCTCGCATCCTGTGCGCTTCTCCTTATTATTCCGCCACAAAGCCAGCAGCTAGCTACTATATTCCACCACAAAACATCGAAACACCGTTGAGCCTTCATCTATTCCTCTTGAACAAGCAAAAAATTGTACTCTCAATGATGCCCTTTAACCAACAAATTAGGTCATCCACGACGTGGGTACTCCATACAATCCACACGATGCGAATAATCCTACAGTAGGGGCCGATTTATCGCGCCCACAGCCGATTGATCGGCCCTTCTGCATTTTCCGCTAACCAGATGAACAAGGTAAAAAGCATCATCGACGGGAAGAAATTTGAGCCCTCTATCGTTCTACTATCGAGAGGTACATTTTTGCATCATTTTTTCAAAAAAACAGAGGAGAACGTTGCTTGCAATAACACATTTGTATGATACAATGACTGCAGACTGAACCGATCTTACGTCCCTGTTGATGGAAGAGAGAGCAAGTACTTGGAACGAAATGTGATGTTTGACGCTGACCGAGATAAACCGGCTGAGGTAGAACGCGAAACCTTGCAGGATTCAGATCTCAGTAGTTTAGCGCAAAGCGATAGCCTACGCCTGTATCTTCGTGAGATTTCACGTATTCCTCTCCTTACCGCTAGTCGCGAATCCCTCCTCGCGGAACGCGCAGAACAAGGTGACAAAGATGCTCGCAATCACCTTATCGAGGCGAACTTGCGACTGGTAGTAAGCATTGCAAAAAAATATGTAGGGCAGGGACTCTCGCTGGAAGACCTCATCGGCGAAGGCAATATTGGTCTGATTCGTGCAGTTACCAAGTTCGACTATAGGAAAGGTTTCCGCTTCTCCACCTACGCAACCTGGTGGATCAAGCAGGCCATCACCCGTGCGATCTTAGAAGGTACTCGCGTCGTCCGTCTCCCTGTCTATATTATGGAAGAGGTTATGCGCGTCAAGCGTATGACTCGCCAACTCTACCAGGAACTGGGCCGCGAACCCACTCCTGAAATCATCGGGCAGCGCTTAGGCATGACGGCGGATCGCGTCAGCGAGTTATTAATCTGGGCGGAAAAAGTATTTTCACTCGATGCTCCTCTTTCTGAGGAAGAAGAAAACACGCTGGGTGATGTCATTGAGGATGTCCGTGAACGCGGACCAATGGAAATCACCGATCAACAATTGCTCCGCGAAGAAATTCGTAAAGTGCTTGGGCAGTTAACCCTGCGCGAAAGACAGGTGATTGAACTCCGCTTTGGCCTCGTTGACGATCACGACCATACGTTAGAAGAGGTTGGCAAAAAGTTGAAAGTGACTCGCGAACGAGTCCGTCAAATAGAGGAACGTGCCATACGCAAGCTGCGCCATCCACAGGCTAGCCGCATCCTTAAAGAATACCTCGACTGAAACAAGAGCCGGGACGCTCTTTGCCAGAGACGTCCCCTCCACTTCCTTTCCCAATGTGAGATAAGTACTTTTTTCAACGTACACTACTATATGTATAACAAGTACGTTTAATTATTACGTAGGTCATGCATACAACGTGTCCTTTAACTATTTCACAGTCCTGATTACTTGCGCAAAAGCAACAGAGTTCATAGTTAAAGGGGGTGCAGGGGTTCTCCCCTGCCGGGGTTCAAGGGTGCCCCTTGCTTTCTCCTTTTCCCAAAAAGGTCCGTTGAAGATGCACTAGGGGGTAACGAGGTCAGGAATTATGAATGAACTGGCTGGCCAGAGCCTGGGCGGATATGTGTTAGATGAAGAAATCGGTCGAGGCTCCATGGGGATGGTCTATCGCGGTAGACAAATCGCTCTTGGACGCGAGGTAGCCATTAAAGTGCTCTCGCAAGCGTTAGCAAAAGATGCCTCATATGTAGCGCGCTTTATCCGCGAAGCACAAATCATGGCAGGACTCAACCATCCCAACATTGTACAAATTTTTGATGCTGGACAACAAAACGGACTTCTTTATTTTGTCATGGAATACGTCCAGGGACCGACCATTGCCAGCCTCCTTCAACTCGATGGCATGATTCCCCAGTACCTGGCTGCCGAATATGGCGCGCAAATTGCCGATGCGCTCGACTCCGCCTACAGAGAGCGCAATGTTATTCACCGCGATATCAAACCAGAAAATTTGATGCTCGATCGCTGGGGCAAGATTAAAGTCATGGATTTTGGGCTGGCACGCGCCCTGGGTCTTCAGAAGATTACTGTTGCCAAGACCCTTGTCGGTAGCATCTATTATGCTTCACCAGAACAGGTATGGGGCTATACCCTGGACAACCGTAGCGATATTTATGCTCTCGGGGTTGTTCTCTACGAAATGGTCAGTGGACACCGCCCCTTCATGGGTCGATCCTTGCCAGAACTTACCCGGGCAATTGTCAATAGCCCTATCCGTCCACCCAGCCACTATACTCCAGAACTCTTACCTGAACTGGAACAGATTATCCTCGTGGCAATGGCTCGTGACCGCAACGAACGCTATGAGCAGGCTATGCTGCTCTCGAGAGACCTGCGGACGCTCAATTTAAAACCGGAGACACAACTTAGCAAAACCGTAATCAAATCACCTGTGAATGCAAATGGACAGCAGGTAACACGAGGCAAAACCGTCATACAGCCTCCCAAACGACCCAAATTACCATCCTCGCGCTACTACGACCAGGAATACACGCGGCCCACTGTCAGCAAGCAAGCTGCCCATTCTCGTACCCCCCCGGAAACCCAAAAGGTCACCAAAGCATCGCCTTCTATCAATGAGCAGAAAATCGATACCGAAGGACCTACCGGCCCCCTTGAACCCTTACCCCAAACCAATACAGAACAACAGCAACGAAGGCGCAAATCGCGCAAGCATAAAACCGCCAAAAAGCGGCCTCTCTGGCAAAAGATATTTAAATCACCACGTTAAACCACACCCGCCCCCTTGCCTGTATGCAATCCCCACGCTATACTATCCAATGTAGAGATACTTGGCTAACGGAACTGGAGATAAATAATAATAGTATGGACTTCTCGCAATTAAGTCTTGGTGTCGCTTTCCTGGCAGGCATAGCATCGTTTCTTTCGCCATGCGTATTACCACTGGTCCCTATTTATATTGCGCAACTGGTAGGCCACAGCGTCTATCAATCTTCGGCCGAGCAGGAAAAGCAGCCGACACGACTAACCACATTCCTTCATGCATCGACGTTCGTGCTCGGCTTTACCATTGCTTTCGTCGCCCTTGGCGCTACAGCCAGCACCCTCGGCAGCTTTCTACGCACCAACCAGTTACTTTTGCGCCAGGTCGGGGGCGTCATCCTTATAATTATTGGATTGCACCTGACAGGAATACTCAAGATACCATTTCTCTACGCACAGAAACGCTTTGAATTTCATCCAGCTCGCCCCGGTTACCCCGCTTCACTGCTCTTTGGCATTATTTTCGCCATCGGCTGGACGCCCTGTGTCGGACTGATACTTGGTCCTATCCTGGGACTGGCCGCCAACGCAGCAACACTCCGTCAGGGGGTGACATTGTTACTGTTCTATTCACTCGGCCTCGGTATACCATTCCTGCTGCTTGGGCTGGGCATAGATCAGTTGAGTAGAGTATTAAAATGGCTGAAACCGTACCTTGGCAAGATTGAAATTGGTACAGGTATAATCATGATGGTCGCGGGAGTGGTCATATTCTTTAATATACTTCCCTATTTGAACCAATACTTTAACCTCGGCCTCAATATCCAATAAAAGATCGTGAGCATCCCGCTATAGCAATTCTGGCACCAGCAAAAAGTCCCTGCTCCACTTCCCTGGGTGTAAGCAATCTCATTCTTCAATATCGATTCTAATATCGGCTCTGATTTCCATCTCAACGTCGGGATCAATATCAATTTGCTCGCCCTTAGGTGCGCGAGCAAATTGCAATACTTTTTCGCGTAAATGCTCCGGAGCTTTCTCGATAGTACAGCGCTCGTGAATAAGTCTCATCACACGCATATCAAAATGAAAGCGGCATTCACAATCCGGACAGGCCGTAAGATGACTCTGCACAATGGTGATTTCCTCAGTGCTGAGCTCCCGGCCAAGATAGAGATGGAGACGAGCAACAGTCTCATAACAGTTCATTACAGGTATCCTCCAACATTTATCCTCCTGTGGTGGCTCGTTCGTCGTATATCTGTTAATTCTAACATAAATGGAAGGACTTTCATTCCCACGGTGAGTGCGATATACTGCAACTATCACTTTCCTTCCTTTGGAAAGGGGATTTGCCGAAGAGGAGTATTGAATGCCGGAACAGCCAAAATCGGAACAGGAACAGAAAACACAGCCAGAAACAAAAGACCAGAACGTACCGCCTGAAGATTTCGAGGCAGGGGTACTAAATCAACTAGATAGTCTTTACCGTACAGCGCGGCGTATGACCAGCAATCAACAAGAGGCCGAAGACCTGGTACAGGAGACAATGCTCAAAGCGTTTCGTTTTGCCCACACCTATCAGCGTGGTACCAATCTGCGTGCATGGCTCTTCCGCATACTCAACACTTCGGCAATCAATCGTTACCGCAAGCAAGCCTCTCACCCTGCAACAACATCGCTACCTGAAGGCGAAGATTTCTATCTCTATAATCGCATCAAAGATTTAACCGGCCAGGAACTGAGCATAGGTGCTGAGGATGAGGTATTGTCTCAATACCTTGATGAGGACGTTTACAAGGCGCTCAACGATCTCCCTCCCAACTTCCGCATGGCGGTCATCCTGGCGGATATTGAAGGTCTATCCTACAAAGAGATTGCTGAAGCGTTACAGATCCCCATCGGCACAGTAATGAGCCGTATTTCACGCGCACGCCGCCAGTTACAACAATCACTCTGGCAATACGCAAAAGAGAGAGGGTATGTCAGGACCGAGGCGAAATAATGCTCTTTACCCGATTCTTTGACAGATGACACCTGAGCAGCAGCCTGGCCCGTTCCAGCATTAGCGGAATGGGCCACCTGACCACTCTATAGCTTTGCACACCTATTGCTATCCTTGCCGGATTGGCTGGCGAGCCGTGTCTGCTCCCGCGCGCGTAAGGCTCACATTCACACAGCGTCGATCCATCATATCGACCGCGCGGGTCACTAAACCTTTCCTTTCCAGGCGAGCAACAGCCTTTGTCGCGGCTGCCGAGCTCACCTTGAGAACTGATGCAATTTCTCCCACTAACCAGCTATCTCGTTCAGCAAGACAGCTCAGCACCTCTAATTGGCGCGGAGTGATACTAATGTTTTCTCGGCGCATTGTTGTCATATGTTTTCATCTCCTGCAAATTAATCCTGCCTGGCCATCCACAATGAAGTAATGAACCAGTATCAAGCAATCATCTAGAAGACGACGAACACGGACACAATGGGTAGTTTTCTCCACCCCAATTTCGCCGCTTGAAAAATCTCATTTTGGTAGTGTACCTGGCAATTGACAGCCTGTCACATTTTGCGCCAGCTTAACGTATCCCTAATGAAATCTGTGATATCTATAAAAGGTACTCCATACAGTAGGAGCCGATCATGCAGATTGACACATGCATCCGGACACCCGTAGGTGCCGATTTATCGCGCACATAGCCGATTGATCGGCCCTCAGAGGCATCAACCTAAGGAGAAGTGAGTGGGAAAAACGAAGAGGGGATAGGCCTTCCGTAGGGGCGGGAGCGGTGTGGATGAGGGGTGGGGACCCTTGTGGTCGCCCGCCCTGCCCTTGGATTCTCCCAGGCAGGACGGCACTGGCTCATCCCCAACGCTGGCGACCACAAGGGTCCCCAC
>CATPCK010000597.1 GCA_955652655.1 uncultured Ktedonobacteraceae bacterium
ACGACATCTATTCGTGGCAGGCCTAACAATGGTCCTCCATAGATGAGAAGGAGCATAGCCATTCTGCCAGTCGATCCAGCGATAATGGCGTCACGAACGTGGACTAACAATTGAAGATGAAGCATGGCTCAAGCTCCTTTCTTTGAGGAGGCTATTGCTCCAACTCCCGCTTTGCATGCTCACATTCCAGCCAGGATGAGAGATAATAAGTATTGCCTCAATGATTGCAAGCGAAGCGTGACAAACAATGACGACTGGAAGTAGCAACGATGGATCTTATTTGGATACTCCGAACGAAAATGGACTACGGTAGTTAAGTACGTGTACAAGATTTACTTGTGTACACTATACCATATGCATTTTTCCTAAGCGAGCCAGAGGAAGGCGAGGAATCGGCAACTTTTTTAATCACATATTCGTGTGAATCACATAGGAGTAGCCCAACATTTGAACGAACGTGTTGAGAAAGAGGTGTATATATGCCAAGGAAAAAGAAAAATGAGCCTTTGAGTGGAGTAGGCGAAAAAGAAGAGAGAATGTACGAGCACATCAAGGAATCAGCGAAAAAAAGCGGCCGCTACGGTGATCGGGCCGAGGAGGTTGCCGCTCGCACGGTGATGAAGCACCACAAAGAAGAAGGCCACAAAAAAGGTAAGTAACTTGGTTCCTCTCTTTTCACTCCTTGAGCAATCAAAACCTCGATGAGTCGCCTGAGTAGAGCAACGGCGCTTATTCCGGAACACCGACCTCGTGATCCCGAAAGAAGAGACGCCAGGGACCACAGCCGAGCATGAAGGGCTGCATCAGCGCTCGTTCGGCTTGAACCGTGTGATTCAAATCGTGAGCTGCCCACGTATGAAGCATCTCTGCCAGCGTGACTGTGCCAAGCTTAGGATGCTGTGCGGTCCGTACCAGGTCGTCATCCTTCACGTGCTTGAGCTGGACAAGGCTTTCTTGACGATAGCGTGCGAACGCAGCAGCGAGTTGCTCAGGAGTCTGTGAATCAGGGCCGGAGTGTTGCTGGTTTGGATCGAAATCGTCCAAATCCTGTCCTGCTAAAAAAGCGTGGAACCGGACAGGAAAGACTAAGCGTTCCGCGTCCAGTAAATGCTGTAAGCAATTGAGCGCTGACCACTCCCCTGAGACTGGCGGACGGGTAAGCAGATCAACGGGAAGAGTGCTGACCAGCTGCTGCCAGCGCTCAGGAGTGGTGGAGAGGACGGCTAGTACATATTCTAACAAATTATTCAATGAGAACCTCCTTGGAGCCGGGAAACAATGTGTTGTATCAGCATCGGTTCTCCTCGTGTTGGCGTCTGTTGGCGCTCATCAGGGTAAAAAGCGCGTACATACGCCCAATGCCACAAAAAAAATCAGGAAGCAACTGCTGCAAGCTGAGCGAGCAGCGTGGCCAGCGCCTCAAGCTGTTCTTTCCCCAGTGCTTCGCGTACCATTGCCTGTGCTTGCTCCCAGAGGGGTGCAGCAGCGGCCAGCGCCGCTTCTCCCTTGTCGGTGAGCTGCACCATCCGTTCGCGCAAATCGGCCCCAGAAGCAAACGAGACCAAGCCTTCGCACTCAAGCACATGGAGGTTCCGCCCCAGGGTCGTGCGATCCAGGTAGACAGCAGCGGCCAGCGTAGAAATGCTCGCTGGCCCATGTCGGGCAACGGCGCGGAGCAGGGAAAACTGCGTAACCTTCAATCCGCTGGGCGCCAGGACGGTATCATAGAGCTGCGTTACTGTCTGTGCGGCTCGGCGCACCGTCACGCAGTAGCAAGGGCTTGATGTCTTCATAGATGTAAGTATATACGCGCATCTATCAGTTGTCTAGCATCATTTCCTGAGGGTGGACATTTGGAGATCATGCCTGTCACCCTGAGCGCAGCGAAGGGTCTGGCTCGACGAACGGAGAGATCCAAAGCTCGCGCTCAGGATGACAGCCAGAACACCGCTCACGTCCTCTCACTGGAAGTCTTATCTCCAAACGGCTGTCTTGAGGGCTGGAGATGCGTTGCATTTCGGATTGGCGCGGGACGTGCTAGAAGAGCGATCAAGAAGCAGCCAACTATGCCTGACCTGTGCTGGCTACCTCGCAGATCCAGTGGTGAAAGAGCGGGTTTGCGAGCTGCAGGCATTCGTCAGGCATGAGGTGCAATTGATGCATGTTCTCGCTAATTCACAGGTCCTGTCTCCTCTACCAAAAAGGCTTGTATCGTGATTGCTGCCTCTGGTATACTGGACTAGTCCCTTGGCGCTTCTATCATAATGACTTTTAAGCAAATCGTTCGGACGCCGGACCATCCAGCGAGGGCCGATCAACCGGCGGTGGGCGCAATGAATTGCGCCCCTACTGTATGTCCGGATGATGTTGTTCATCTGCATAATTATTGCAATGCCGAGTAGAATAGGTCACTACCTGGTTTTCACCCGGCTGTATTTTAGATACAAAATAACTCTGCGGGAGTGACTATCATGCAATTGTCACCACACCAGACTGAACGCTTTTACCGGATCTGGTACGCGTTGTTCCGCTTCGTAAATGAACAGCGCCAGCTTGTTCCCACGTTACCCAACATTCCCGGGGAGGCATCGATCTCATCCTCAGACGCCTTCAAACTGCGTAACGCCTTATGGGCTGATGACACGCTACGCGAGCGCTTTATTGCGACCAATCCAGCAGAACTCTCACCGGCCGATCTGGCCCTCGTCGAAAGCTGGCGCTATCGACTTGCCGGAACATTTTTCATTGTGCGTCACCTTAAAAAATATAGCATCTTTCTCGTAGATCAACCTCCTGAGCATGCCTACGGCGTGATGGGACTGGTCAGCCCTATTGAGGAGGTTGTGGGTCCAGTTTTGCCGTTGCTTGTCCAGGCGGTAATACTGCCGTTTGAGGGCCAGATCATCTACGATAGTCTGCTGCAACCTTACACCGTCACCTTTGGCGCCAATATTCGTCATCGATTGAACGAGACGTACCGCACTATCCAGGAACGCGAAGGTATCACAACGATGCTAGAACCGTCCAATGCTCCTACCAATCTGGATGAAGTGCGAAGCGCGGTACTTGCACGCAACGCGAAGATCTTGAATGCCTTTCGGAGAGACCTGGCCAGGAGGGGCCTGAGTTCCACCATGGTCGAGCAGCATGCCTCGAATATTGAGAACTTCGCTCAAACATGGCTCCTGGCTCAAGACACACCACGCGGGCTACTCGATATGACGCTTGCCGATGTGCAAACCTACCTGGACACAGCAGGAAACAAGGCGAACAAGACGAGCTTCAAGCGCTTTGTCCGTTTTCTCATTGAGACAGGCCGCATGGACTACGAGCAAGCAGCACCCATGCGTGATTTTCTTCAGCATGTACGAGCATAGCTGACCGTCCTCTTGTCACCCTGAACGTCTAGATAGAAGGAAAGAAAGATAGTATGCCACATGCTTCAACTTTGCCAGTTGGCTTTGAGCGTCGCCGAGAAGATTATGGATTGATTACAGGGCACTCCCGTTATGTAGACGATTTG
>CATPCK010000598.1 GCA_955652655.1 uncultured Ktedonobacteraceae bacterium
GGGGTTTGCCCATGGTTGGGACAGAAAGTTGGAATAGGAAAATGGGACAGAAGTCCTCTATGAGGATCTTGTCTATTTAAGGTAAAGGAGGGCATTTCCTAACCGCAAAGGATAGGGTAAACTGACCTCAGACGAGGTTAGTTCCCTCGCCAGGGAGGTCAGTTGATGATGCCTATCTGTTTGAACACTCAGGCACCAGTCCCACCGCCATCGTACCACCGAGCACAAGCTAGGCAGGCCCCGGCGTTGCATATTGATGCTTTGACGCTGGTATCGGCGCTGCACTTGCTGACCCTGTGTCGTCTGGCGGTGCGTCTGGCGCAGCACCGCTGTCCGCCTCCCTTGCCCGCTGGACCGGGAGGTGCCCCGCGCACCTATCGGGAGGAATCGGTGTTATTGATCGCGCTGCTGCGTGTGCTGTGGCGACTCTCCTATCAAGATATGCATGACTGGTTGCGGGCTTGGCCTGCTTTAGGCCTGGCGTGTGGTCTCCCATACGACCAGCAGGGGCGCCTCTGCATTCCCAGCGACTCTCAACAATGTAAGCTCAGGCGAGCAGCTGGAGCCCCCATCTATGAAAGTCTCTTTGTCCTCGCGGTGCTCATGGCCATTCGTCGTCGCCTGATTGGCGCACGCGATCTCATCATCGATAGTGCGCCTATCCTCGCTTGGCGGAGAGCCGACCCAGATGCCGCCCTCGGACATGCTCCAGCCCATCATCCGCGTTCGCTCCTACGTGGGTATCGCGTCCACACCCTGCTCTGTCGTGGCTCAGGCTTGCCTGTGTTCTTCCTCCTCTCTCCAGCCAATGTCCACGATTCTCCCTTTGCTCAGCCCCTCTTGGAGTGGGCCATACACCTCTTTCACATCCGTCCTCGCGTCATTCGCTTGGATGCCGGCTATTGGGGTTTGCGGCTCATCCGCTGGATCCATAGTGTCCTGGGTGCTGTCGCTGTTCTCCCCTGGGATCCCAAGCGCGCAGCGCGAATCGTTCCTGCCTGCCTCCCACTTGGACGGCTCAGGAGTTGGGCAAACGCAGTGCCATTGAACGCTTCTTCGGTCGCGTGTTTCTCTTTTTCCATCTCCAACGTCCGCCTCTCTGGGGGTGGTCGGCCATCGTCTCTGAGGTTGCCTTGACCTACACTGCCACTCTTCTCGTCGCTCTGGCTGCTCAACAAGCCGGTCGTCCTGATTTGATCCGCTCTCCCAAGCGCGTCTTAGCTCATTGTTGGGAGGGTTTCTGAGCTGGGAAAAGCTGTGCTTCTTCCTGCGAAGAAGTAACCTTTTGCATCCAGGTAACTACTATATTAAGAGAAGAGGAGTGCTGATGCATGCTCGTGCTCATAGATCGGCAAACACAACGATGAGGGAGAACACAGACACCGAGCTGCTCGCTGCAGCCCGCGATGGTAATAAGGATGCCTTTGGCTCCCTGATTGAGCGATACCAGCACATGACTGAACGGATCGCTCAGCATATGGTAGGCAATGCATACATCGCCCAGGAACTAGCGCAAGAGGCTGTTCTCCAGGCCTATCTTTCGCTGGATCGCCTGCGAAATGATGGACATTTTGCCAGCTGGCTTTACGGCATCACCTTGAACGTCTGTCGAACCTATCTCCGCTCTCAAAAGAGAGAGGAATACTCATTGGAAGCACTGATGGGCGGGATGTTCATTGATCCCTCGCTGCTCGCTGAAGGTGTGATCGATCCGCTCGCTATTGCTGAGGAACACGAAGTAGCGCAGATGGTAATACTCTCCGTCTACGCGCTTTCTCCAGCTGAACGAGAAGCCACGCTTCTGTTCTACTATGCCCAGTTTCGTCTGAGTGAAATCGCCGTCATCTTTGGCATTTCTGTCGGTGCCGTCAAGGGACGCCTACATAAAGCGCGCAAACACCTCAAAGAAGAGTTATCAGCATGGTTTGAAGAAACGTCCGTATCGCAAGTACGGCCACGAAGGAGGAAGATAATGATCCAGGTTTCTGTTGTTGACAGTGTGACCGTCATGAACAAAGAGGCATCCCGTCCTGCACGCTCCGTCGTGGTTTTGCACGATGAGGCTCACCATCGAGCGCTGGGTATCTGGGTCGGGCAACCCGAAGCCTTCGCCATCGACCGAGGACTGCGCCAAACTCCATTACCGCGCCCGATGATGATGAATTTCATCGCCAGTATCCTGCACTCCCTGGGCGCAGTGCTCGAAGAGGTCCGTATCGAATCCCTCAAAGATGATATCTTCTACGCAACGGCCAGAATCCGCAGTGACAACACGCTGCATGAGATCGACGCCCGTCCCAGTGATGCGATCGCGCTAGCCGTCGTTACTGGCACGCCCATCTTCGTCTCCGAAGAGGTATTTGTCATGGCGGGAGTTGTTCTTCCTGAAGGAAAGACGCTCCACCGCATTGACGCTACTACCGCAGCAGAACAACCAGAGCAGCATGCAGGCCTAGCAGCGCTGGTTTTGGAGGAGGAACTCACAGGGGCAGAATACAAGCGGAATTTCCAGCGGGTGCTTCAGATTTTGATGCGGTGATTCCCAGCACGGCTTTGTACCGCCGTTCTCTGACATCATGTAGACTACGTTCAGTATGAGCGTGTTTCAACATGGCAACTGCATTTGGCTCCTCATATGACCCGAAGGACAAGTACATCACTTCGCCAGCAGAGATACCTCATCCTCCTCGTGAAAGGCCTATCCGCGATGTGAAATGATGCTCACACAGGCGGGAAGTGCTGATCTCATTCGTTCGCCAAAGCCGGTCATCAGTGACCCGCTCACCGGCCAAGATAGTAATCACTGGGACACCATCACGACGGCAACCTATGGGTGCTCATTTAGGGGGGAGTCTATCATGTCTATGCGTCAATTTCATACGTGACAGAATGCTACTTACATACAGCGATGTTTCGGGATCTCGCCCTGCAAGTTCAGATGACGCTCCTCAAAGGCGATGGAGGAGGACTTATTTTTGGGACCGATGGAAGCGGCTCACAAGAGTATCGCTTCGCTGTGAACTCAGGTACGTACGACCCAAGGTACTACGATGTGTTCCTTCCTTTAGAAGGAAGTAGAGTAGTGAAGGGATACAGTCCAAGCATCATCCCCGGTCAGGACCAGTCCAACCTCCTCACCGTGATAGTACAAGGAAGCGTGATCTACCTGTATGTGAATGGACAATATGTGAATCAGTTTCAGGCACCGAGCAGAACCTCTGTCACTGGGTCCGTTGGTGTATTTGCAACAAATAGACCAGATGATTCCACAGAAGTTGTCTTCCGTGACCTAAAGGTGTGGGCATAGTAGATGGAGACCATTCAAATTCGGGTGCTGGATCAGTTTTGGTTTTCGAATGGTCTCCATTTAGGCTAGATTCCTATTCCGACTTTCTGTTCCAACCATGGGCAAACCCCAAATCGAGCAGCCACTTCTCATGGGCGGCCATAACTTTCCATTCTTGAGTTGACATGTGTATAACAATATGCTTTTATATATAGCAAATAGCTATATATAACAATATGCTCTAACATAAAGGTACCTATTCAAAACTACTCGATGCCTTCGACGTCCGGCTTGTTCTATTGGTAGGTGCTGCGAGCTCAAGAGTTACGAAGGCAAAGGAGGCGAGCAGATCATCTCTCACTTGTGAGATTTGACCTTACTCATAAATAGAAAAGGAGAAACAAATGAGGAAGTATACGGGATTCATAGTAGTAGCTGTCTTCTTGCTGGCCATTCTGGTGGGGGTGTTTTGGAACGAGATCGTCCAGGTGGACGCCATTACCTATGGAGTGGCCATCATTTTTGGCCTACTCTTCCTCTACATAGTTGTTCGAAACCTGTTTTACAAGCGCATCGACTGGAGTAAGCCGAACGTTTTTGTCAGACCTTTCTTGCCTCCCACAGGCTCGGAAAAACCTCACCGTTTCACTGACCAAAATGAATTGGAGCCTGAAGAACTGCCCCCATTCCATTTCA
>CATPCK010000599.1 GCA_955652655.1 uncultured Ktedonobacteraceae bacterium
CTCTCGATCAACGCGGTCAGGTCGCCCTCAGGGTCCATCTGCAGGGGCCATTATTCGCATGGTACTACGCTATGCTCTACTGATCATTCTGGCGCTTCTCTTCCTGCTACCGTTCTACCTCATCGTAAGAAATGGCCTGGCGGCGGAGAGTGAGATCACATCACCTAACTGGACGCTTTTCCCCAGTACGCTCCATTTTGAGAATATCCCGGAGTTATTTAATGATACAGAAGTTCCGTTTCTGGACGGCATGATCAATTCTACCATCATTGCTGTCTTACAAACGGCGGGGCAGATCCTACTTTCTGCTCTGGCTGGCTATGGCCTCGCTCGCATACCGTATCGCTGGTCAAATCAGGTGTTCTACGCCATCCTGGTTACGCTGATGATCCCCAGCGCGGTGATCTTTGTGCCGACCTATGTTATTGTGTCGTACCTGGGCTGGGTCAGCACGCTGCAAGGCCTGGTAGTGCCCGGCATTTTCAGCGGCTTTACGACCTTCCTGTTCCGCCAGTTCTTCCTCGGTTTCCCACGTGAGTTGGAGGAAGCGGGACGCGTCGATGGCCTGGGCTACTGGGGGGTCTTCTGGCGTATTGTGGTGCCAAACTCCTTCGGCATCATCGCCGCTCTGAGTGTGATTACCTTTATCGCAAGCTGGAACGCTTTCCTATGGCCACTGGTGATTGGTCAGGACTCTTCTGCCTGGACGATCCAGGTGGTGCTTTCCAACTTCCTGAATGCCCAGGTGCTCAATCTGCACGAACTCTTCATCGGTGCCACCATCGGTATCCTGCCTCTGGTGATCATCTTCTTGTTCCTGCAGCGCTACATCGTTGAAGGGTACAAGCAGAGCGGCCTCAAGGGATAATTCGGTCGCCCTCTGAAGGCTGTCTACTAGCCGGGCTTTGTCGCAGAGCACTTCAAACGAGGTGTGACAAGGCCCTCAAATACAAGGAGAGATAATGCCTACGACCTACCAGAGTTTAAGAAACAAAGTAGCAATTGTGACGGGCGCTGCCAGTGGTATTGGACTGGCGACGGCTAAACTCCTGGCTGCCAATGGTGCCCGGTTAGTACTGGCTGATTATGAGTCTGGCGCGGCCGAAGAGCAGTCCCGGCAACTTGTCGATAGAGGCTCACAATCGCTGGCGTATGGACTGGACGTTTCTCATGCAGAAGAAGTGGCAAGCCTTTTTGACTTCACCAGAGAGCATTTCGGTCCTGTCCAAATCCTCGTGAATTCTGCTGGCATCGCAGGGCCAAATATGCCCGCTGTCAAGATAAGCTATGAAGAGTGGCAGAGGACCTTAGATGTGAACTTGACCGGTACGTTCTTATGCAGCCAGGCGGCTTTGCAACATATGTTGGAGATACAGTACGGTAGAATAGTCAATGTGGCGAGCATTGCGGGTAAAGAAGGAAATCCGAATCTAGCGGCCTACTCTGCCTCCAAAGGCGCTGTAATAGCTCTTACGAAGGCTCTGGCCAAAGAGGTAGCCCAAAGTGGTATTTACGTCAACTGCATTGCTCCTGCTGTTATCGATACACCGATGAATAAAAAGGTAACCCCGCAGATGCTCGAATATATGGTGGGCAGGATACCGCTTGGACGAGTCGGACAGCCCGAGGAAGTGGCTGAACTGATTGCCTGGATATCTTCCGACGCTTGCAGCTTTACGACCGGGTTTTGCTTTGATATAAGTGGGGGACGCGCTACTTACTATCACTAAATCATGCGACGACTCCTTACAACTGTTTGACCAGTCCCACCGTGTCACCCTGAGCGAAGCGAAGGGTCTATCGCGATCGGCAAATGCTTCGCGGCGCTGATCCTTCGCTTCGCTCAGGATGACAGGGCTGGACCTTTCTGTTGAGGAGGAACTGTCACGTTCATTTGAACCATGCCTTATACATATATACATAAAGGAGCGCAATATGCGTCAGTCAATAGTTGGTGTTGGCGTGATCGGCCTCGGCGGGATCAGTGGCTACGTGCATCTGCCCGGGTTGCAACTTTGCCCGCAGGCGGAGATCGTGGCGCTATGTGATATCGATCCCGATTTGCTACGGCAGCGTGCCGGGGAATACGGAGTGGCACACACTTTTACGGAGTACGGTGACCTGCTACAGCATCCGGCCGTCGATGCCGTCGTTATCGCTACACCTACAATCATGCACGCTCCTATCACACTCGCCGCCGTTGCCGCTGGTAAGCACGTACTGGTCGAAAAGCAACTCGGCATGACCTATGCCGAGACAGTACAGATGTATGAGGCCGCCGAGCGTGCCGGCGTGTGGCATATGACCGCCTTTACCTATCGCTTCGTGCCTGCCATGCGCTATCTCAAGCACCTCCTGGGACAAGGAGCCATCGGTCTGCCGCGTCACCTGCGTATCGCCCGCCTGCTGGACCTCCCTGAGACCGATCTGGGCTGGCGCCAACAGCATGCTTTGGCCGGGGCAGGTGAGGTCGGGGATATGGGGGCCCATCGCATAGACTTCTGCCACGACTTAATCGGTCCTATTGCCCGCGTGATGGGCCTGACCCGTACCTTTGTACCGCTACGTGCAGGGCGCGAGGGCGCACCTGTGCCGGCTGATGTAGAGGATTTCGCCGTCTTTATCGCCGAGTTTGCAGAGGACGTCGGCGTTGAGCAGGGCACCGTCGCCTCTTTTAACTTGAGCAAGGTGGCTAAAGGCCGTGGGAAGGGTGGACAGGGCCTCGACGAGTTGGAGGTTTATGGCACTGAGGGAA
>CATPCK010000600.1 GCA_955652655.1 uncultured Ktedonobacteraceae bacterium
AATCACGGCCACGCGCTTCCCCGTGAGGTCGTAGTCGTGATTCCACCGCGCCGAGTGGAACAGGACACCCTGGAATTGCTCAATGCCCGGGATGGGTGGCAGCGACGGTTCGCTGAGCGGCCCGTTGCCGAGGATGAGGATGTCAGCAGTCATGTGACCCTGAGTGGTGGTAATGTACCATCGTTGATCATCTTCGTTCCATGAAGCATTCAGCAATTCACTGTTCCACCGGATGTGGGGAAGGATGCCAAAACGCTTCGCGCAGCTGCGTAAATAATCCTGGATCTCGTACCAGGGAGAGTATGCGCGGCTCCAATGCGGATTGAGCGCGAAGGAGAAGGAGTACAGGTGCGAGGGGATGTCGCAGGCACAGCCCGGGTAGGTGTTGTCTCGCCATGTTCCCCCGATGTCTGCCGCCCGTTCGATAACCACAAAGTCTTCCTGGCCTCGTTGCTTGAGTTTAATCGCCATACCCAGTCCGGAGAACCCCGTCCCCAAAATGGCCACACGAACATGAAGGACATGTGCTTCGCCGTCAGACGTGTCAGACGACCCACCTGGAAGGGTCCTGCGCTGCTGGTCGTCAGAAAGCGTCCTGCTGCCGCCGCCGCTCGCAAAAGCCCGGAACATGATTGCTTCCTCCCATGAATGATTGCCAGATATGTCATTACAAAGAGTATATCATAGCTCTGATTCTACGCCTTCGATGAAGGCTTTCACGGTCGATAGGTAGAGTTCCCGCTCTTCAACATGAGCCATATGAGAACTCTGCTCGAAGAGTACCCACTCTGAACCAGCAATGCCCTTGTGCAAGACTTCATTTTAGCATACCATAAAACTCGGCTTTCAAGTAAACGAGTTTGCGATGTCACGAAATAAGATCGAATGAACATGCCGCCACCGCTTGATGTAGTTGTATCGATCCCACCCCGTACCACCACCTATGGAGCACTGTCACCATTCTTAGGTTGTGGCTTACGCTTTCACACATAGTTGATATTGACAATACCATCCTCTGGACTCCTATAATTAGGGCGTGGTTATTGTTTGATGGAGTAGCGCGGCACGATGGCTATCCCCTGGCCAGTTGTAGCGTCACCGCATATAGGCCATGAGAAAGTATCTTCAGGAAGGAAAAATCATGAGTGTTGTCAAGAAGCCACTTTCGACAGACAAAGGCGATTTTTACCATATTAACGCTATCTTGAGTGAGGAAGACCAGGACCTGCTGTTTCGGGTACGTGCATTCATGGAGGACGAGGTCGCACCAATTATCAATCAGTATTGGATCCGCGAGGAATTTCCGCATCAGATCATCCCAGGGCTGGCGGCACTCAACATCGCCGGCCTTGCATATCATGGATATGCTTGTCCTGGTAAGAGCACGCTGCTCGATGGTATGATGGCGCGGGAAATGGCGCGTGTGGATAGTTCGATCGCTACTTTCATGGGCGTCCACAGCGGCTTAGCGATGGGTTCTATTTACCTGTGCGGTTCCGAAGAGCAGAAACAACAATGGCTGCCCTCCATGAGGCGGTTTGAAAAAATTGGCGCGTTCGGTCTGACCGAGCCAGAGGTGGGGTCTGGGGCCTCTGGCGGCTTAATGACCATCGCTCGCCGTGAAGGCAATACCTGGATACTCAACGGTCAGAAGAAATGGATTGGTAACGCTACCTTCAGTGATGTGACCGTCATCTGGGCACGGGACGTGGAGGACAACCAGGTGAAAGGCTTTCTGGTCGAGAAAGGCACTCCAGGCTTTCGACCTGAGAAAATGAAGGACAAGATTGCCTTGCGCGTGGTGCAGAATGCGCTTATCACCATGGAAGATTGTCGTGTGCCGGAAGCCAATCGGTTACAGCGTGCGAACTCATTTAAGGACACCGCGGCGGTGCTGCGCATGACGCGGGCAGGTGTAGCCTGGGAAGCGGTTGGATGCGCACGAGGAGCATATGAACTGGCGCTCAAGTACGCACAGGAGAGACAACAGTTTGGGCGCCCTATTGGCCGCTTTCAGTTAGTGCAGGACTTACTGGTGCGGATGTTGGGCAACATCACCGCCTCCGAATGCATGGTTATGCGCCTGTCGCAAATGCAGGATGCCGGTATCATGAGCGACGAACACGCCTCGCTCGCGAAAGCGTTCTGCACCGTGAGAATGCGCGAGACGGTGGGCTATGCCCGCGAACTGCTGGCCGGTAACGGTATCTTGCTCGATCACCATGTCGGTCGCTTCGTGGCCGATGCCGAAGCAATTTACTCCTACGAAGGCACCCGCGAAATGAATTCGCTTATTGTTGGCCGCGCTATCACAGGTTTCAGCGCTTTCGTGTAGTTAATGTGGACAGGATTGTGAATATGAAGCATGTAGATGCGAAAGTGAAAATGACGACTCAAAGGAGATAGTACATGTTGAATTTGGCTGTCCTCCTTGAAGACAGTGCGCGTGAGGTGCCTGAGCGTACCGCCATCATCTTTGAGGGGATCACATTGTCATATGCAGAGGTCAATGCGGCAGCTAATCAGATAGCGCATGGCCTTGCCCAGGCAGGAATCCAAAAAGGCGATAAGGTTGCTCTGAGTTGCCCGAATGTCCCGTACTTTCCGATTGTGTACTATGGCATCCTTAAAGCAGGGGGCGTAGTGATGCCACTCAATAT
>CATPCK010000601.1 GCA_955652655.1 uncultured Ktedonobacteraceae bacterium
GCCCACAACAAAAAACCCTTGCGAAGAGCGAAGCTCTGAGGATCCAGAAGAAAGAAAACCCGAACAAAATTAAAAAGGAACAAATTGTTGAGTGGAACAAATAAAAGGGAGGAAAGTTACCTTACAAACGTTTGATAGGGAGAAGTGAAGGGAAATTCATCCAACCGGGCGGCTGAATGAATAGAAAATTGCGCGACTAAGAGTAAACCACCTCAGCCTCTGCTTCAGCATCAGCCAAAGCCTCGGGCAACATCTCGCTCAGCGGCACCTGCTTAACCTCAGTAACGTGATTCTCTTCATCAACAAAGACCACGTGAGGTACCAGCGAACGGATCTCCGCCTCGTCATACTGACCATAACTAATGATAATGACGATATCACCCTCGGAATTGAGACGGGCCGCCGCCCCATTCAAACAGATGACGCCGGAACCACGAGCGCCCGCAATAGCGTACGTCTCCAGCCGCGAACCGTTACTGATGTTGACCACCTGCACCTTTTCGTAAGGATAGATGTCAGAAGCCTCCAACAGGTCCTGGTCAATCGTGATACTGCCGATATAATTGAGGTTGGCCTGCGTGACAGTAGCGCGGTGGATCTTCCCTTTGCACATTGTGCGCTGCATATATGACTGTTCCTTTCAAAAATTACAATAATCGCGGGAGAAGCCACAATTAAATCTATTTCCCCCTTACTCTAAATAACGTCCGAAAGGACAACTTGGGAACACAGTTATTACAATTGCATAGATATGTGGAATATTACCCCCTGACGCTATTCTGCCCGTTTCCCCAAAACCCCAACCAATCCCATAGCATAAGCCTCCGCTGCACTCTGCGCATCGTACATGTTATCGCCCATCATTAAACGATACTTACACTTCCAGCGCCGTGCGGGCCATGGAGCCAGTTTGATCAACGTGTATGTTTCACAGCGCACCTCCAGTGCCTCGCGCAGCGCCACCTCCCCCAGGTCAGTTATCCCATGTTCAACAAGCAGCGCCCGCAGTTCTTCCGCAAACATCTCGTTGCTCACGCTTCCCCCTCACAAAACAGCTTGCAGAACCGCGCTTGCCTCACCTGAACTCAATCTCTCAAAATCCGTCCTTGGCAAAATGCGTGGGATACTCTGGAATGGCCCGCTCCAGTTCTTCGCTTGCTCTTCTAACCAGTCCAACACCTCAAATGATTTTTCGCGAGACTGCTCAACGATGGGATAATATCTTGCCGCGCGATCAAAGACCTCGTGATCTTTGGTATAGACACTGTAATCTGTGCGCACCACCACATCTATGTAGAGATCAGTATAGATGAGCTCTTTCGCAGTGTTTGTGTAGTCAGCGCTAGGTAGCACGACATCACAATAACCACTGACAAACTTGCCGGCATCATCATAGCCAACGTGAATAGTAAACCAGGCATCCGGCCAGAAATACGTTAACTGGTGCTTATGGGAAACCCAGGTACCCGGCCTCCAGTGCATTTCCGTCCCTGCCGGAGTCCAGACGACAAAATACTCATTACTTACTGGTACATGGTAACCAGACCAACTCGCCCATTGATCGCCACTTACCAGCATCTTCCGAATGTTCGTTCCGAGCAACATGCTCATGACCCCTCTCTGTGAACAGCCAGCCATGTCTTGGATTATATCCGAAGTATAGAACCTTAGACAAGCACAGTTTGCCCCACGGGTGTATGAACTGTTTGAAGGTAATCAACCAAACGGGAGCGGCCGTAGGGGCCGGTTCACCGCGCCCCCATAGATATGAAGTTAAGGATCGAGCGAAAACGTGGGAACCTACCTGAATACCTCCCAGGCAGACCACGCCCCATCGAACCCTATATGCACCAGCGTATTGTCCGTACTGCGCGCGAACACATCGAGGCGGTTGCTCCCCCAGGAGACCGCGGCGGGACTGGAGGTAAGTGCGCCACCCAGTGACACCCAGTCGTTCCAGTTGCCGTCATACCACTTGTGCTGCAAGGTGTTGTCACTTCCAATTACAAATATGTCGAGCCGTCCAGGCCCCCAGGACGTGACCGTGGGATCGGACACAAAAGATCCTCCCAACGGCGTCCAATCACTCCACTGACCAGCGAACCACCTGTACCATAGGGCGTTGTCGGCCCCACGTACAAACACATCTACCCGCCCGGGGCTGAAAGAGGTCACGGCGGGAGCGGATAAGGAAACGCCTCCTAGCGCGCCCCAGTCATGCAAGCTGCCGTCGTAATAGTTGTACCAGATACCATTGTCAACGCCCCGCGCCAGTATATTGAGTTGCCCAGGGCTCGAAGAAGTCACGGCAGGATCCGAAGTGAGCGCCCCACCCAGCGTCTCCCAGGCATGCCAGCTGCCATCAAACCATCTGTGCTGCAAAGCATCAACCGTGTCTCGCGCAAACACGTCCAGCCGGCCAGAGCCCCAGTACGCCACCGCCGGATCGGAGGCAAGGCCTCCCAGTGACTCCCAGCCATGCCAGCTGCCATCATACCGTCTATGCCATAAAGTGTTGTCCGCGCCACGTACAAAAAAATCTAAGCTGTTCATACCAGAAGAAGTGACCGCCGGCCTTGTTGCAGCCGCGTTAATGACGGCCTGGGCAGTCGCGGAGATATTCGGGATTGCTTCCTGCTTCGGCTTTTGAGGGTGAGCGGTCACGCGTGGCCGAAAAAGTGGATACCACAATCGTTCCGTGCCAAGTACCGTCACCAATCCAGCTGCCGCGAGTCCAGCCAGGCCAGCAATCACTCTCCGCCTTGACACCATGTGCCTTGCATCCTGCAACTGTCGCGTTGTCCGGTGAGGAAGAGCGCTTGCTCTCGCAGCAACAGGCGTACCTGGCAAAGGTACAGCAACCGTGTGAGATATATGCCCATCCGCCGGGAAATTAGCTGAACTCAGCAGCAGGGAGGTGTTGCCAGGAACACGCGCTGAAGATGGTAACGAGATGATCTTTGGGCCATGCAAAAGAGATGGCGCTGATAGGCAGGCAGATTTTAATGCGCCGGCAAATTCTCGTGTAGAGGCGAAACGCTCCTGTGGATCTTTAGCGAGTGTCCGCATCACTACCTGCTCGATAGCCGGCGCCAGCGAAGAAACCCTTTCCCGCAGCGGTGGAGCTGGCACATGCAAGTGTTGCGTAGCTACCTCCACCGTGGAACCGTGAAAGGGAGGAGTCCCACAGAACCATTCATAGACCACCACACCAAGTGCATACTGGTCGCTGGCGAAAGACGGCTTCCCTTGCAGCTGTTCTGGTGCCATATAGGTCATCGTACCGGCAACGCCAGAAGTATTTGGTAAGCCTTGCGTTACTGCGCTCTGGATGTTCTGCAAGCTGATGGCTATACCAAAATCGCTCAGCATTAGTGCCTCGTTCTGCCCGAGCAACATATTCTCCGGTTTGATATCACAGTGAATGACACTGCGATCATGCGCATACTGCAATGCCGCCGCCACCTGTTCCACGTAGAAGACAATAGCTGCAGCGGGCAGCAGGCTCCCACGAGGATGGCGTTGTCTCAGTGATCCATACGGCGCATAGCTCATCACCAGGAATGGTGTGGCTCTCTCAATACCGAATTCCAGTACGGACACAATGTTGGGGTGGCTAAGACGAGCAACGGTGCGCGCCTCAACGAGGAATTTCTCAAGCGCTTCATCGGTCAACTGCATCCGCAATACTTTAATGGCCGCGGCCGTCTGAAGATAGATGTGTTCGCCCAGGTACACATCGGCAAAGCCCCCTCGTCCAATGAGCCTCTTCAACTGGTAATTCCCCAGTTTCTCTCCTGTATACTCGACCATCATTGCAGCCCTGCATCTCCTCGGATACACCCGAATGTTTTTCAAGTCCATCACTAGTATACAGAGAGTAAAACTGTACCTTGCTAAAAAAGGTAAAAAGTACTATTTTTCCCGCTCCTAACTTGCCCTCCCTCAATAAATCGATCCGTTTAGAAGGTAAACTGCGTTTTATCTTCCTTCCCACCTGAAAGCACCTCATGCTCATCCTTCGGTATTTCTTCAGCAAACATAGCAAGGTAGTCTGAGTATATAAATCGTCTATTACGTTGGTATTTATCCATCTGATGTAGGAGGCCATGTTCCTGTAACTTCATTACGAGCCTGTTCGCATTTGCATAGCTCAAACCAGTTACTTTAGCAGCACCATTAACCGTAAGGATAGGCCTTTCATACAAGTATTCAAGCAACTTGTAAGCAGACCCAGCCGAACGAGAAGAAA
>CATPCK010000602.1 GCA_955652655.1 uncultured Ktedonobacteraceae bacterium
CCTCATAACACGCTCACTTCCTCCTAAAAAGGGTAGCTGTTGGAGTCAATCAGCATGTCAAAGCAGTACATTGGGCATTTACCCAACCATGACCCACTGCATCACTTCTTGCAGTATGATATATTACCCCAGATAGGGCTGGATAATCGCCGTGCTGGATTTCGCGTCTTTCGTATGGGCGGGAGCAATGAGGTGTACCTGTATGAAGAGAAACATAGTAATGTGCAGGTGGTAGGAAAGTTTTTTGCAGGAAATGGCCATAGTGGTTCCCATATACCAGAGAAATATCAGCGTATGGAGCAAGAATTTCATAATCTGCACCTTATGCGTAGCTATGGACTGGTCGGATACCCGCACGACGTCGTACGCCCCCTCGGCTACAATGGCTGGTTGAACAGCCTGTTGGTTGAGGAGTATCGTGGTGGACAGTCGCTGGGCAACATCATCACAGATGCTATTCTTTATCGACAGCCAGATAAACTCTATGGAAAGCTCACCGCCCTGGCATATTTTCTGGCCACCTTTCATAACCGGACGGCAAACGGTTATGGGGTGAATTTTTACGAAGATTGTGCCTACCTCGACCGCCTCGTGCGCAAGCTCTCCAAAAAGCAGTTTATTCACTGGGACGAGGTCCAGGAGTTCTCCTGGTTGCGTGACCGCTGGCGCGAACAGCCACGTATGTGGGAAGACCAGCAAGTACTCGTTCACGGTGACGCGACTCCATCGAACTTCCTTTTTGGGCAGGGGCTGAGTGTCATTGGGATAGATTTGGAAAGGATGAAGAGGGCTGATCGTGTTTTTGATATCGGGCGTATCACCGGAGAACTCCAGCACTTTTTCATGCAGATCACGGGCAACAAATATGCCGCCGAACCTTTTATCGGCCACTTCCTCTGGGAATATGCCTGTCACTTCCCCGACCGCTCCAGTGCGTTTCGCTCCATCAGTGGACGCCTGCCTTTCCAGATGGGCCTTACCCTGCTGCGCATCGCCCGTAACTCCTGGGTCAGTCGTGATTATCGCCGGCGGCTCATTGAGGAAGCAAAAATCACATTAAGGACGTTTTAATGGATATTCGTGCGCTACTCTTCGACGTGAACGGAACACTTATCGATATTGAGACGGATGAAGGGCTGGAGGAGATTTACCGGGCTATTGGGCATTTTCTGATGTACCAGGGCATTTCACTGCACCGCTGGGAGGTTCGTGACCTGTATTTTCAGCTTATGCAGCAACAGCGTGCGGAAAATGCCGAGACGTTCGCGGAGTGGGATGCCGTTGAAGTCTGGCGCGAGCTCCTGCGAAACAAGGCAAGTGACTACACCCGCTCTCTGCCATCGGAAAAGCTGGAGCAACTTCCACTGTTCCTGGCGGAACTGCACCGGGGCATTGCCCGTAAGCGACTCTGTCTCTATCCCCAGGTGCAAGAGACACTCGACCAGTTGTGTCCGCTCTACCACATGGCGGTAGTTTCTGATGCCCAGAGTGCGTATGCCGTTCCCGAATTGTGTGCGGTGGGACTGCTGAAGTACTTCAACCCTATTATCGTCTCCGGCGACTATGGGTATCGCAAGCCAGACCCCCGGCTCTTTCAAAAGGCTCTTGAAGCGTTACAGGCACGACCGGAACAGGCCATCTTTATCGGCAACGACTTATACCACGATATCTCCGGTGCGCAGCAGGTAGGGATGAAAGCTATTTTCGTCTCTAACAATCAAAACGATACGTCTTCTCAGACAATTTCGCCCGATTATACGATCTCCCGTTTTGCCGAACTGCCCCAGGCGGTCAACTACTTCGTGGCGCTCGAGTAAAGCTATCACGAAGGATCAATGTCTTTCTCTGCCTCTTTGAAAGATGTTCCTAACTCTCTTTTTTGCTTCTTAATCTTTGTCAGAAGTGGGGACCCAACTGCGGGGAACACCTGGCGTAACTGGCCACGTATGTACGAGTGTACACCGGCTTTTTGTCGGTGTAGGGGGCTGGCTACCGCTACGTGGCCTGACACCATAACCTCGCACGAACGTCACCCTTACGTTGCACGATCGCCCTCTTGCTGGCACGTGCAGCACGCGTAGGAGGGATGTCCCGTGGCAGCATGGCGTGATCCCTCCCCATCTTTAGCGTTGTGGCAACTGGAGACCCGCGTTCATATTTGAAGGGGGACGAGCAGTCCCAAACGCCTCGACGGACGCTCGAAGTGGCTGTAATCAAGGAGGCATGAACTGTATGCATTCTCTCTCCAACCGGATCCCGGCGGTAGTATGGACCGGGATCCTGGCCTTTGTCCTCACTGTGTTCGCCGGAGGGGTCTGGACCGTGTTGCTCATCAGTAATGTGGCGACCAGCCCTGCCATTCCGTGGGCAGTCGTCGTAATGGCCCTTCTCCTCTGGCTGATGTGGCAGTATCTGGGCGGCAAGTGGGGGCCGCGCAGCACTTCGGAAGCGCGGCGCCGCTATCTCCGGGCAACGCGGGTATCAGGCCAGGTGTTCGCCTGGGCCTTGCTGGCTGGTGCGCTGTCGATCGTGGCCTTAGTCGGGTACTGGGTCGTGTTGTTCCAACTCGTGAAGATGCCCGTTCGCGTCCTTCAGAACTTTTCTAGCTATCCATTGCTCACCGTGGCGCTCGTGCTGGTGATGGCATCGCTGGTTTCCTCCCTCGCAGAGGAAGTCGGTTTCCGGGGCTACTTCCAGAGCGTTCTAGAACGAAAGGTTGGCGGTCTGGCCGCCATCGTGATTGCGTCCCTTCTGATTGCACCGGCGCACGGCCTGACGCAAGGGTTCTTGTGGCCCACGCTGCTGTGGTACTTTTTCGTGGACGTGATGTTTGGTGGGATGGCCTACCTCACCAAATCGATTCTGCCGGGCATCGTGGTTCACAGCCTTGGCCTCCTGATCTTCTTCACTCTCGTGTGGCCGTATGACACGCAAAGGCGACTGGTCTGGGAAACTGGAGCAAACACATTGTTCTGGATCCAGGTCGCTCAGGCGATCATCTTCACAGTGCTGGCGATCCTGGCCTTCAGCCAGCTGGCGAGGGTCACCAAACACGTGCGTGCCGTTGAGGGCAATTCCATTCTCCCAGTTGACAGTAAGACGGCTCATTGATGATAAACGTTGCAATCCCGCAATCGGGCTACAGGCACTTCTGACTGGGGAGCTTGGCCGCGTGGTGGGGGACCGCGAATCGTTTCAATCCCGCAGTCGGGCTACCGGCTCTTCCGACCGTATTTCAACACACCCGGTCATGGCGCACAAGGTGTTGCAATCCCAAACTCGAGGGTCGGAACTAATTCCTAACAAGTAAGCGGTGTACAGGTGATCCAAGGCTGACTTGACACAAGCCAGACTTGCAGGCACAGTAGAAAAAAACCATTCACCTACTTGCCCTGCAAGGAGCTTCCTTCCATGATACCAAACTCGCGCGTTTTTGACCAGCAGACCCTGATCCTCATGCACAAGCATGACCCGATTGTCCAACGCTATCACCGGTTCTTTGCCCTCTTCGATTGGAGCGTGGTACCCGAGCCGCCGCTTGACCCATCGCGTCCCGGCAAGCGTCCCCATCCGCAAAGCGCCTATGTGAAGGCGCTCCTGCTCAAAATCGAGGAAGGGTTCAAGCATTGTACCCAGTTACGCCGCTTTCTCGTAGAGCATCCCCTCCTCGTGCTCGACCTGGGCTTTCGTCCGGTACTCGATCTCACTGCACCCTACGGCTTTGATGTGCAGCGCACCGTGCCCACGGCTCGCTGGCTCAGCGAGCACCAACGCACGCTCTCGCAGCCGGTGCTGCAAAGCTTGCTCCTGGCGACCGTTGTCGATCTGTGCGAAGAGATCCCCGGTTTAGGGGAGACCGTGGCCTTCGATGTGACCCACATCTACGCCTGGGTCCAAGAAAACAACCCACGCGCTTACGTCAAAGATTGCTATGACAAAGCACATCAACCTCAAGGTGACCCCGATTGTCGGGTCGGGGTCAAACGCTCAACCAACAAAGAGCAGCCTGATGGCTCGACCAAAGAAGAGAAAGAATATCTCTGGGGCTACGGCTCTGGCGTGGCCAGTGCCACCATCACCGACTACGGTGATGTGGTGATTGCTGAGTTCACCCTGCCCTTCAATGAGAACGATATCACCTACTTTGTGCCGCTCTACCTGCGCACCGTCGCCACCCTGAGCTTCTTTCCCACTCACATCACCGCCGATGCCGCTTTCGACGCCTGGTACACCTATCAGATGGTCGTCTATCGCAAAGGCATCGCCGCCATCCCGCTCAACTCCCATGGTCATCCCGACAGTCAACGGGATCGCGATGGGGTGCCGTTGTGTGACAAAGGACTGCGCATGTATCCGACCTACCAGTTCTCTCACACCTACGGCTACCTCTCACAGCGTTTTCGTTGTCCCTTGCTCTTCCCTCAGCGGACCGGACAGAGCTGCGGCCATGCGCAATTTGCGAAGCAGAAAGGCTGTGTCAAGGACTTGAACTGGGAACTTGGTGGGCAAATGCGCGTGAAACTGGATCGCGATGGTCCACTCTACCAAGGCATCTACAACCAACGCACCAGTACCGAACGCATCAACAGCCAGAGCGAAGCGCTTGGCATCAAACGGCCCAAGGTGCGCACTATCGGCTCCGTGCGCAACCTCAACACGCTGACCTACCTGGTCATCAATGC
>CATPCK010000603.1 GCA_955652655.1 uncultured Ktedonobacteraceae bacterium
CGACTTCATTGACGAGGACACCACCGTAGTGGGTGATGGCGGTGATATCGTCAGCTATGGCGGCCGGGTGATCAACGTCTCCAAACCCGGCTACTGGCTTGATGCAGGCTGGGAGGCCGGAGGCGAAGGCTCTTTCGAGGGCTGGACGGATATCTTCTGGGCGTTCGACCAGTTCTCCGTAGCCGCCGAGGGCTTCGACCATTTTATCGTAGCGTGTTCCCGGCGTCAGTTCCGCGGCGGTGGCGTGACCAATGAGCGCGCGCTGGGGATGCTTGATCTGGCCCCAGGCGCCGTCGTTGCCGATGATGGAGACAACGGGCAGCTTCTGGCGCACCATGCTCTCGAATTCCATGCCGTTGAGGCCAAAGGCGCCGTCACCGTGCAGGATCAATACTTTCTGTCCGGGTCGAGCAATTTGTGCCGCCATGGCAAAGCCTGTGCCGGTGCCCAGACAGCCCATGGGACCTGCATCGAGCCAGTAGCCGGGTTTGGAGACGTTGATCACCCGGCCGCCATAGCTGACGATATCACCGCCATCACCCACTACGGTGGTGTCCTCGTCAATGAAGTCGCGTATCTCGCGGCAGAGACGCATGGGATGAATGGGCACGGCATCAGAGCTCATCAACGCGCCGTCCCGCCCCAGGCCCTTGCGTTCCTCGGTGCGGATGTAGGTGAGCCAATCTTCCTGGTTGAGTTGCCTGGTGGCCTGGGCCACCTGCTGCATACTGACGCCAACATCGCCCGCGAGTCCGACGGCAGCGCCGCGGTTGGCACCGATATCCTCGCTTGCCAGGTCGAACCAGATGACATTGGCTGCCGCAGGGATAAGCGGCGGTTGGCCATGGTTGAGGCGGAAGTCCATGCGCGTGCCAATGGCCAGGATGGTATCGGCCCCTTCCAGCGCTTTACGTCGCGCGGAGGTGAAGAACAGTGGGTGCGCCGGCGGCAGGCAGCCACGGCCCGCGCCATTGAGAAAGACGGGAGCCTGTATGCGCTCCGCCAGTTTGCGCAGTGGTTCGGCGGCGTCACACCACCAGACGGCGGTACCCGCCATGATGACCGGGCGCTGCGCTTTATCTAAGAGGGCTGCCGCTTTCTGTACAAGTTCCGGGTCGGGATAGGTGCGTCCCATGGTTCGATAGCTGGCAGGTTCACCGGGATCAAAAAATGCCTCGGTATCGACGAAATTATTGAGGACGTCCATCGGTATCTCTAAGAAGGTGGGGCCGGGTTTACCACCCAGCATCTGGCGAAAGGCCATGGAGGTGTACTCGGCGAGGCGCGAGGTTTCATGAACGGTGCGCGCCCATTTGGTGATGGGACGCAGCAGGTCGAGCTGGTTCATCTCCTGTAACGCGCCGCGGTCCCAGAAACCGAGGGGGGCCGCTCCGCCAATGACGAGGATGGGGCTACCGGCGAGATAGGCATTGGCGACGCCGGTAACGCCGTCGGTGACACCGGGGCCGGCGGTCAGCAGCGCGACACCGGGCGTGCGGGTAGACTTTGTCCAACCTTCGGCCGCATGTACCGCCGCCTGTTCGTGGCGCGTGTCCACTACGCGAATGCCTTCGCGCAGGCAGCCATCGTAAATAGCGGCGATATGGCCACCGCTGAGGGTGAAGACGACTTCGACCCCTTCTCTTTTGAGGATTTTGGCGACCAGCCAGCCGCCATGTATCATACCCAAGGTGAAGCTCCCTTCTATGCAGTCAATCAAGTTTTTTCTTTGCTTGACCTATTATATGTTATTTGCGCCTGGGTGGGGGCCGATAATGAGTTTTCACAAAATATTTTGGATAGTCGTTGGGGCCAACCCAGATTGTTGCCAGGGTAGTATGTGGAGGTATGTGTCTTAAGGAGTCACATACCCGGCCGCCTGTAGCCTGAACAAATGCGCATATGTGCCATCGGCAGCCAAAAGCGCCTCGTGCGTGCCATCCTCAATAATTTTGCCCTGCTTGATCACAATGATGCGATCGGCCATGCGCACCGTAGAGAAACGATGAGCAATGAGCAGGGTTGTGGCGCCAGCGGCGATCTGCTGAAGCCGACCGAAGATTTCTGATTCGGACTCAGCATCAATCGATGATGTCGGTTCATCCAGGACAACGACAGGCGCACGACGCATAAACGCCCGGGCAAGCGCCATCTTTTGCCACTGCCCAATCGAGAGTTCATGCCCCTTCTCAAACATGCGCCCTAAGGTCGTATCATACTTTTGCGGGAGGCCCTCTATAATCGGAGCCGCCCCGCTTTGGGCAGTAGCCAGGCGTATGCGTTCATCGTTGTCAACTTCCTCTACATATCCGAACCCTACATTCTCGCGTACGGCCATTTCATAGCGCACAAAATCCTGGAAGATGACGCTCATATGCCTGCGTACATCCAGTGTATCGTAGTCTTCCAACGGTATACCGTCGAGGAATATTTGACCCGCTGTGGGCTCGTAGAGGCGCGTCAGCAATTTCACCAGCGTCGTTTTTCCCGCGCCATTGTGACCAACCAGCGCGACACATTCGCCTGCTTTCAGGAAGAGATTGAGATCTTGTAGCACCATCTCGGTGGTACCTGGATAACAGAAACTCACACCGCGAAACTCGATCCCACTTTGTAACCGCTCGGGGACGGCTCGTTTCCCATTCGCTATTTTGTAAGGAGCGACATCGAGAAATTCGAACAGGTTGCTGACGAACAGATTGTTCTGATAGAGTTGGCTGACTCCCCATAAAAGCGCTTCTACCGTGTGTTGTACCACAGCGATGGCCTGCATATAGCCAGCAAGGAAGCCAATGTGCCCGGTTGCGACCGTAATGCTAATAGCATAGATTTGCGCCCCTGCTGAGGCGAGGTTTGTCAGAATCGTAAAAGGCACAAGCGCCCGCGTTTCGCGTTTCACCAGGTCGCTATCTACTTTATAAAAATCGTTGTAGAGCTGCTTATAGCGACCTAAGATGTAGTCGCCAAGGCGAAAGAGGCGAATCTCTTTGACCGATTGTGCATTCGTCGTAAGAAACTGAAAGTAGGACAGACGGCGCCTCTGTTGCGTACGCTCTCGCTCAATCTTATAGCTCTGGTGACCGTAGAAAATCTGCGAAGCAACTGACGGCATTGGAGCGAGCAGGATCAGTAAACCCAGCCACCAGTTCCAATAGAGCAGTACTGCGACGACAGAGATAAGGGTGACGCATTGGGAACCAATCGTTACCATTTGCCAGAAAATCTGGTAGGGGCGATATGTGCTCTCGCGATTGGCGCGTTGTAATTTGTCGTAAAACTCATCATCTTCAAAGTACTGTACATCCAGTTCTATCGCCTTCTCCATAATCTGAATAGCAATGACGTTGGCCAGCTTTGTCTGGAGAAGCGATTGTAATTGCTGCTGACCAATGCCCAATACCGAGGAGACAAGCATCAATCCACCTTGAAAGAACCCGAAGAGAATGGCGAGGTGGACAAGTTGTGGAGCACGCCCTCCCTGGATAGCTTCAGCCGCATTTTGAATAATCTGACTGGTAACCTGTATTTGTAGCGAAGGAATAAGGCCACCAAGAAAAGTGAAAACAAGCAACCATGTGACATACCAGGGATTTGTTTTCCAGATGAGGACGAGAACACGCGACCATGTAGAGGCTACTCCTCGGACATGTTGTGCAGAGCGTTGAATATATTTCACTGAGGTAGTCCTTTCTTATCTTCCCCGGTCTGGTGCTACGTGGAGTTTATCAATATGTGCTTGTTCGCTGTGTTCCACAGGGTTATCAAACACTCACCAATAGATAGACGACGAATAAGGGTAGGATTGGAATTAAAGAATGTTCGTTGTGCGAATTGCCCGAGCAGGGCGACCACAAGGGATCGCCCCTACTCTGGACGAACGAGCGTGGGTCGCCCTCTGAAGGCCGCACTCCTCATTTGCACTAGAGCTCTCATTCGTCAATAGAGTCATGAATGCAAGGGCTTTCTGCGGCTGAGATTGGTAAAATGAGGGTAGGAGCAGATTACTCGATCCTTCTTTCGCTTAGGGGGCTGCCTCGCGCTCTGCTGGTCCATGGATCAGAATGGCCTCAAGCGGCTCATCTTCCGTCCATATCTTATGATCGAGTCCGGCAGGCCATAGGACGGCATCGCCAGCAATGATACTTTGTGTCTCGCCGGTCGGACCGCCGATACGTACAAATCCTCTCCCGCGCGTGACCAGGAAGAGGATAGGCTCTTCTGCAGGGTGTTCATCCATTGAACCGTGAGGCTCCAGGTACATGGCCACGACGAGCATGGGCCTGTTGAGCAGGATCGGCAAACCATTGAGACGCTGCGCCAGTTCTTCCATGTTCTGCGTATCCAGCTGAGTGCGGTCAAGTTGGATGGGAACGCCGTACAGGCCAGGATGGCCACCTGGAATCTTCGTTTTGAGGTCGGCAGAGAAACGTCGAACTTGCATCTTGATACCTCAGAAGAGAGATCGTTGTTCTAGCGTCGTTGACTACTCAGTCGAAGGAAAGGAGAAAGTATTTCATATTCAGTATTATTCAAATGGATATCCCGCTCCATGGGGAGCGGGATATGGTTGCTTCATCAACTAACGTGTTGCTTACTGGCCTGAGGTGTGGGTGACCGCGTTGAGGGCGTTCACCTGGCCGTTCCCGTACCAGGAGTTGTGGCCGGTACCTCCCTGGCATGCCTGTGGCTGGCCACTGTTGAGGCCTACGAACACGGAGTATCCGGGCGGGAGCGTCTGCGGGCACGGCTGTGGGTCCGCCGTCTGCTGGATCAGCGCCTGTACTTGCCCCGGACGGAGCTTCCCGTTCTGCGGGTTGTTCAGGTTCCCATAGCGGCTGATGATCAGCGCGACGACTCCGGCCACGTGCGGCGAGGCCATAGATGTGCCTTGCAGGTAGCAGTAGACGGCGGTCGGCTCCACCGGGTCGCCAGTTTCCTTAACGCTGCGCGTGCAGGGGATGTTCGGCGGCCAAGTCGAGAGCACCCGCCCGTTTAGCGCCTCCGCGTTGCGTCCGAAGAGCGAGTCACCACCCGGCGCGACCACCTCGACCGCACTTACTCCGTAGCTCGAGTAGAACGACTTCAGGTACCCGGTCCCGTTCGGGTTGTTGGCGCTCACGTCCTGGCGGTTGTGCCCGTCGGCGCTCACACCGATGACACCGGGAATCTCGACGGGGATAACTACACAGGCATTCGTGACTTCTCGGGGCACGGGGGTAGTGTTATCGGGGCTCGTCAGGTCCTGCGTCGGGTGGGAGAGGTCTTCGCTCTCGTTTCCCGCGGCGGCCACTACTGTCACGCCCTGCTGCTGGGCGAAGCGGATGGCCCGCTGCTCGGCCTTCCAGATGGCTCGCTGGACCGGGTCGTTGCGGCAGTTGTATAGGAACGGGTCCGCGAAGTAGCTGTTGTTCGTGACGTCGAAGTGGTGCGTGCCAGCCCAAACGAACGCGCACACCACAGCTTCGGGGAAGAAGAAACCCGCAGCGTTGCCGGCCTTGATTCCGGCGATGCGCACGTGTGGCGCGACGCCGACAATGCCGATCCCGTTGGCGGCCGCGGCAATAGTGCCGGCCGTGTGGGTGCCGTGGCCATTGTCGTCGTTTGCCGCCGCCGAGCCCGGTACGGGAGCTCCGCTCAGGCAGTTGACGCTGTCAGCGCTATCCACGTTCTGCCGGAGGTCCGGGTGCAGGTAGTCGAGGCCCGTGTCGATGTCACCGACCAGGACCGAAGGACTGCCGCCGGTAATTTTATGCGCCTCAGGTGTGTGGATCTGGCGCATGTCCCACTGCAAGGGAGAAAGACTGTCCGTATCACTTGCCGGCGCGTTGGGTAGATCACCCGGAGGCGGGCCATTGGCGTCGGTTGAGGATTCGCCTTTTACCGTCCCGTCGTTGATCTTCGTTGCGAAGGCGCTGGTGGCCGACACGCCATCAATACGGCTGTCGGTCATGAGACTGCCGCGGAACGCCGTGTTGTCGGAGCTTGCGATCACCACGCCGATCTGCGGGTAGCTGTAGACCAGCGTACCGCCTGCTTGCGCGATGGTGCTTGCGGCATCGGCAGGAACTGCCTGGGACTGATAGAGCACGATGTACGTTTGTGCTGTTGCAGCGTGGGCCACCGGTGCTCCAGAGGTGGCAAATAACCTGGGGCTCTGGGTAATGGAGAGTAACGCTATAATTGCGCCAAGTGTCACGACCAGTTTAGTAAATCGGTGCATACTGTTCCTTTCTGTGCATTTTGCGCAGCATTTACCGGAAATCTCGCAATAGAAAGTATAATCAATTGGTATGGTCATGTCAATCAAATAATTACCGAGTTATAGGTTGAGTTTATGATTTGAATCGATTATCGAGAAGACTGAGTGAGTGAATAGAGCGTGTTGACGCGAAAGAGAGGTATGGCATATGCTGTGATGAGAAGACAGGAAGGAGTGTTACTATGAAAAAAATAATACCTTTTGGAACAGGCAAAGGGAGAAAAAACCGCCCTGTAAATGTTTCGTCTTACAGCTTCGCCAGCCGCAAAAGCCAGTTCAGCTTTATGAGCGTTCTGAGTATTTTCAGTGCCTTCAGTATTCTGAGTATTGGCAGTGTAGGGAGCATTCTGAGTATTGGGAGTAGTGGCAGTATTCTGAGTATCGGTAGTGTGGGGAGCATTCTGAGTATTGGGAGCGCGGGTTCTATTTTGAGTATTGGCAAAGCCGGGAGGTCGTTGTCTAAGGAGGGGTGAGACCACTCCGAACAGAGTGAGCCCCGCTGCCGCAGGGCGGCCGCAAGGGTCGCCCCTACATTTCAAGCATGACGGATATTTCAAGTGAGATGCAGTGGCGAGGCTTGCCCTCGCCAGGCAGCACAACGACCTCTTCTCGACCATTGCATGTATGTGAACGGTATTGGGCGACGCTGCCTTCATCATCCCCCGGATGCGGCTGCGTCCCCACCCTACGTCCACACCACTCCCGCCCCTACGGGTACGAAGCCGCTCCTGGGGCAATGTTACACAATTCCTATCCGTGAAAGCAGCGGTCCTGCCGTTACGGGTACGGTGGGTATGTGCCTTCCCTTTCCTGCAAAAAATCTGTTCCTGTGGGCGTTTGAATGACTCTGCTGGGAAATTTTGATAGCATGTCCGTACATCTAAGAAACAAGTCGAACAGTGGGGCAGCAGAACGGAATATACGAGCATATTCACAGAAAAGGTGTAGAAGCGGATAATCCATTTTCCCTTCAACGCCCATTTCAGTGAAGGGTAAAAGATGCATAAAGTTTTTACCATTCCCTCGATTACCTTTCTGGCCTTGTCCACTTGTCCGGACAAAATTTCCCAGCAGAGTCATTCATACAC
>CATPCK010000604.1 GCA_955652655.1 uncultured Ktedonobacteraceae bacterium
CCTCGACGCCATTCCCGCCTCCGCCAACTTCGCAGCCAGCATACCAGGACCCAACACAGGCCGCGCCACCATGGCGCAATACAGGTCCCACTGCTCCTGTCTTGCCCCCAACTTCCTATACTCCAGCTCCAAAAAAGCGAACCTTCGGCAGAACGGGCTGCATACTTATATGCCTGCTGTTGCTTATCCTTTTAGGCGTGGGCAGTTATCTTGGCGCTGCCGCCCTTGGCATCCACCTGCCTGGCCTCGGCGTTGGGAACGCGGCTCAGCCCCCTGTGACGACAACGCAAATCAACACCACAGTGACCTACGCAGGTGTTGAACTGACCGTTCTCTCTGCCCAACAGTCGCAGAGCTTTATTGACGACCCCAATACCACGTCAACCGGTATGGTACGCCTGTCTGTCCAGGAACAGAATACGACTACTGTTAAAGTGATCTGGCTCTATGTCGACATCGCGCGCCTGCTCCTGCCAGATAAATCTTTAGCCACGCCAACCTTTGTACGCGCTAAAGTTGGTATCGCTCCGGGGGCAACGCAGAAAAGTACTGTTGATTTTGCTGTGCCTATAGATGACAAAGTCAACCAGTTGACATTGAGATTAGGCACGGCAAATGAAGCGCAGATGGATATTCCCCTGACCGGTCATGCCGACCTTGGCAAATATAGCCCGAAGTCTGTCCAGCCAAATGGTCAGATACTCTACATGGGTCTGAACTGGACATTGGTGAAAGCTACGAAGCAATTGAGTATCGCTGGGCAGCAAGCGAGCAAAAGGATGATTTACATCGTAGTGACATTCCAGGTAGATAACACCCTCTCGCAGCAGGAAATAACAGGCTCGCCCTTCGACTACGCGCGCTTGAAAGCGGGTAATACGACGGCTGCTCCAAAGTTTACAGACCTGCCTGTCTCATTTGATACAGGAGAAAAAGGCAAAAGTGGGACAATCACCTTTCTTGTACCCAGTAACAGTACCACATTCAACCTCATCTTCTTGCCCCAAAGCGGAGCCAACCAGGCCACAACTGACTTCCAATTCGCCTGACTCCTGACTTGTGTGAACCGTGCCATACATAAAGTATGAGATAAATTATAGACTTTCATCTCGATAACTGTTAGACTTGAGCATAAGTACAGCAGTACTTTTCTAGAACAGTCTCACTTAGAGCTTTTGAAACAGAGGAGAGAGGAAATGGCACAGTCATCACCGCCACCCTGTCCACAATGTGGTACCCCTATCGCCCCCGGGCAGCGCTTTTGCTCGAATTGTGGAGCAACGGCTGACCCCGGATTTAGTAAACCCACTGCCGCGGCAAGCGGAGAACGCTACCCTCAAGTTCCTGAAATGGCTACAGAACTTCCAGTACCGCCACCTCCACCCGAAAGTTATTACCCGCCACCTGCGTCACCAACTCCTCCGCCACCACCAGAAGGTATCTATAACCAGCCCATCCAGCCTAATACATACTATCCAGAGCAGCAAGCACAGAACTTTTCGCAGCAGCAGGGCTATCAAGCTGCGCCGGCACCTGTACCTCCCTATGCGAAACCGGTGAAGGATTCTTCAAAAAGCGTGCTCAGCCAGATTGGCTGTGGTGTCCTTCTCGTCATACTACTAATAGTGGGAATCTGTGGTGGAATCGGCTATGCAGTGTACAGGTGGGCCGCTTCTAACGCCAATAGTACTACTACCAGCACTACAAGCAATACTACTACCAGTAACGGCAGTGGCGGCAACGGAACACCGCAGTCTATACCACCCACTACCACACAGGTAAATTCGACAGTGACCTATGCCAGCGTGGATGTCACTGTCATCAATGCCCAGAAGGCCAGCAGCTTCAGTGATGACGATGCAAATTCAAACTCACCATATGTGGTCCGCTTGAATATCAAGGAGCATAACCCGACAACAGGAAACGTTTACATGTTTTACAACGATAACCTCCACTTGATTTTGCCGGATGGGACAAGTGTTGCCGCTACCAGCGAGCATGACAGTAGCGGCATTGGCCAGGCTGTCACCCGCACCAACTGGGTAGATTTCCCCGTGTCCACGAATGTCGATGTCAGCAAGCTTACAGCGCGCTTCGGTGGCGCAAAAGAGGCTCAGATGGATGTTCCCTTGACAGGCAGCGCGGATGTAAGCAAATACCAACTCAAGACAATCACTCCAAATTCAACATTCACCTATGCTGGCCTCAACTGGACACTGACAACTGTGACATCAAGTTGGAGTGCGAATGGTAAGCAGGCTGATAGTGGTATGCGCTACATCGTAGTAACGCTCAAAGCAAATAATCCCACGCAGAATAATTTCTACATGTTCCCGAATGATTATGTCCGCTTAAAATCGGACACAACCACCTCCTCACCCACTGACAACACGTTTTCCTCTTCCATCGCTGCTGGTACTACCAACTCTACTGGAACGATTACGTTCCTTATGTCGCAGAGCACAAGTTCGTTTACACTGGTGATGCTGCCGCGCACAGATACGACTCCACCAGCTACCCAGGTTACGACAAATTTCCAGATCTAAGCTCGGGTTGTATAGGAGAGACGCGCTCAGCTGCGTCTCTCCTATCTATCTTGTTTTATGCTGTACCAGCGTGGTCAACCGCCCGATACCTCCAGTAATTTGCAGGAAGGCTATGTGCCCATTGGCGAGCCAGAACGGGTATGCCTGGATCGCCCTTGTGGTGGGAAATGCAAACGTTGGCCCCTGCAATGGCGGGAATAAGCGCTATCCTGATTTCACGATGTGTAGTACTGTCTTACCAGCAGTCAGAGAAACACTACCATAAGTAGTGTAATTTGTAGTATCATAATGAATGTGATTCTCTGTCAAACTCGTTTGGCGACTAAAATGTAATGGCGGGGCTTGCCCCCGCCATATCCTAAATCATAAGGAAGAGTTATTATGCGTGCGATCAATGTAGTGTTCTGTTTGTTCACCCTGATCATGTCCATCGGCCTTGGCGCGTGTGGATCACCCGCGACAACGCAAAGCGTAAAACCGCACTCATCACTCACCATTAATCATTCTGGCCACGCCATCATACATGCAACCGTAACCACTTCATCTGTTGCCACTGCTACGCCAACGCCTGACGGGGTGACGAATCCAGCACGTTTAATCATTCCCTCAATAGGTGTAATTTCCCCGGTTGAATTCGTTAGTATCCTCTCCAACGGGGAACTGGCCACCCCTATACAGAACCCATGGGAACATGTTGGCTGGTATGAAACTGGCCCGCGGCCTGGTGAGGTTGGCAGCGCGGTTATTGATGGGCATCTCGACCGTCCAGGAGGCTCTCCAGCCGTTTTTTGGAACCTGCGCAATCTGCACCCCGGTGATAATGTTATTGTGATAGACACAAGCAGGAAGTCGTGGACCTTTCGTGTCACACGCATCGCGCTCTATACGCCAGAACAAGCTCCTGTACAGGAGATTTTTGGCAACGAAGCTGGCCACTATCTCAACTTGATTACTTGCGCTGGGGACTGGATTCCAAGCCAGCACCAGACAAAACTGCGACTCGTTGTCTTTACATCCCTGGTGTCGTAACAGAGGAGGAATCAGAAAAACCCTTGCATTGCATTAGCTAAGATCCAGTATGTTCTATTCCAGTAAGAAGCTACCCATAAGCTCCTTGCGCAGCGCCGCTTTTTCCTCTTCATCGATACCCGTGAGCTTACGTGTTTTTTTTGCGCCCTTCCAGACGGCCATTGGACTGGTTGCCGCGGTGCCAAACTCGTCTATTGGACTGGTTGCCGCGGTGCCAAACTCGTCTACAAGCATATCCTCAAGAAACGTCGAAGTCGTTGCTGGCGCTTCTTCTTCCTCTGCATTTGCATTGAGGGAGTGGTAAAGTTGCTCAAATGGATCTGTACTGGGCATCAGTGTTTCTTTGCTGGTACCTGTTGCGACTGCTGCCTCACTTACAGGCATAATAGTCGTCGCCTGCTCCGCGATAGGAGCATCCTGTGCTGTCGATCCTACCTGGGGAGAACGAAAGGCTGTTTCACCATCAAGTGCGAATAGTTGACCCTGTATCTCAAGAAAAATACCCCGCCCTTCACGCAGATTAGTAAGCTGACGGCGTAAATTGTGGTTTTCTGCTATTAGCTCATCCATGATGCGTTTTTGATTGAGTACCTCTTCCATGAGTAGCTCAAAACTACTTCCACTCATGTTGTTCTCCCTTCAGAGCTGCCTGATGCTGACATGTAGCCTGCTAGTGAGCACTAGTGTTACTACCCCTTTAGAATTGCGTGGTATACCCTCGCTGTGGTTTGGAACGTATCAACGTGACTAAAGTAACAATGGTTGTATTTATTCAACTACTTATATAGCATAAAAACGACATCAAAAATCATCAATTGCTACTTTTAATACGTATATCCTTTTCATTTAAGTGGCAAAACCTGAATAAAGAACTGGTAACCTCCCCTCTCTAATATAAACTTGTTTCGAATCGAAAATGTGGGTGACTTCGTGTTAGAAGGGAAATCAAATTTTGTAGATGCCCTGCATGATGTCAAAGCCCGATTAGCAAATGGTACAATGATGATTGGCGACATTGATCATAGCGCTCTTTCCATCTTGTTTTGATGATTGAAATGTAGGGGCAGGGCTTGCCCCTGCCCTGGCCTCCCGCCTTTTTGAATATGTAGTCCAAACAAAGGAGTTTTCCATGGCTGCACCACGTAAACTTACCCACGATGATCTCTGGACCTTCAAAGAAATGGGCGCCGTTGCTCTCTCCCCTGATGGCAGGCATGTGGCTTTCGTGACCGCTGGAGCCGACAAAGCGAAAAATGAACGTTACAGTGCCATCTGGCTCCTCCCGCTAGACGAGCAAGGTCGCGCTGCGGGCGAACCTCGCCAGTTGACCAGCGGCATCAAAAACGACACAAATCCTGTATGGGCGCACGATAGCAAGCACCTGCTCTTCCTCTCTAACCGCGAGGAAGACAAAAACCAGCTCTGGCTGATCAATACTCAGGGCGGCGAAGCGCGTCAATTGACCAACATGCTGCGCGGCGTCAGTGAAGCCACCTGGTCGCCCGATGGACACTGGATCGCCTTTACCGCGGTTGCGGCCCTCTCAGACGAAGATGATGTGCTGATGGGGCGTAAACAGCTTGACACAGACGAGAAGAAAAAGCGCGAAGAGGAAGAACGATTGCGCCCCCGCACTATCAACCACGTCTGGTACCGTTTAGATGGCCGCGGCCTATTTGATACTTACAGCCATGTATTTGTCATGCCTGCTCCCAGCACCGATGGACAGTCGATTGATCCTGCAACCATACGCCGCCTCACCTCTGGCGATTATGATCATCTTCAGCCGCAGTGGACGCCCAACAGCACAGAGATTGGCGTGCTCTGCAATCGTGCCGATGACCGTGACCGCTCGACTGTCAATGACCTCTGGGCGATCAACCCCTCAACGGGCGCCGCCCGTCGTCTCAGCGATGGCACATTAGAAATAGCATGCTACTCCTGGTCTCCCGCCTCTCACGCGGCGGCACTGATAGCTGAGCAGGATATGCGCATTGATGGCTCGCGTAACCCCGCTCTCTACCTGCTATCTCACGAAAGTGGCGACCATAGCCAGTTACTGACGGCGGACGTAGACAACTCGGCTTTTCCTAGTACATTGAGTGGCTTTGGTTGGCCTGGACCCTATCGACCGCAATGGAGCCCAGATGGGCAGCGCATCTATTTTCTCCTCATGGACCACGGCTGCGTCGATCTTTGCCGGGTGGATGTCGAACAGAAGAAGACAACCACGTTGGCAAGACAGGAATCCATCGCCTACTTCCTGCAGCTTTTGCCCGACGAACGCGGCGTGTTACTCGCGCAATCAGAACCGCTCCATCCATGGGAGTTCAATCTCCTGCCGCTCAATACCCTGCAAGCGCGGGAGCCTGTTCGCCTCACCCATCTTTATGATGGGCAACTAGCCGAATTCATGTGGAGCGAACCAGAACATTTTCTCTATCGTGGTGCCAACAATGATGAGATCGATGGCTGGCTAGTCCGCCCGCTTGGCGCTCGGGAGGGCGTTCGTTACCCGCTCGTCGTCAGTATTCATGGCGGCCCTCAGTGGGCCTTTGGCGTGGGCATGAATCTTACTCACCAGTATCTGGCCACATATGGCTTTGCCGTCTTCTTCTGCAACCCGCACGGCAGCACTGGCCAGGGAGAGGCTTTCATGCGCGAAGTAGAGGGCGATTGGGGAGGATGGGATTACCAGGATATCATGCTCGGCGTTGATGAATGTATAGCGCGTGGTGTCGCCGATCCCGAACGACTGCTGGTGACCGGGTATAGCTATGGTGGCTACATGTCCATGTTCATCATCGGCCAGACTGACCGTTTCAAAGCCGCTGTTCCCATGGCTGGTGTCTCAAACCTGGCCAGCTTTGTGGGAACATCCGATATCGGCTTCTGGCAAACAGCCCAATCGAAGGGCTATCCCTGGGACCCGGAGCGCGAGACCTATTATCGCGAGCGCTCACCGCTCTCGCACGCCCCTCGCGTCACCACGCCCACACTCTTCATCCACCCCGAGAACGATCTGCGCTGCCCCATCGAGCAATCAGAACAGTTCTACATGCGGCTGAAGATGATCGGGAAGGTTCCTGTTGAGTTCGTGCGCGTTCCCGGTGCCTGGCACGTTGGCGCAACAAAACCCAGCCAGGATCTTGTCTTCGATGAGAAGATGCTGGAATGGTTCCGGAAGTATGTAGAGGTTCGCCCGGAGGAATATATGTCACAGATAGACCAAGAAAAGTGAGTTCGTAGCGATTCAAGAGCTTTCGCCCTGGCGTGCTCCTATCGAACGAAGGGGAAGCGCTTGCGTACAAAGCTCTCAACCCCTTGCCGCATGGCACGCGGGTTCTGTCCTCCACCGACCAGCCGCATAGTGGAGGATGGTGGAGGCCAAAGAAGCGCAAGAAACGCCCGAAGCTGTCCTTAGCGGTCTAGCAGCAACCCACAGGCCAAGGCTAAAGCAGGGCGGGCCTGTAACCAGACACGCATATCCTGGTAGGCGGCAGAGCGTGCGCAAGAGGGCGATCAACAACCATACTGATGAAGTGGTTGCTAGGCTGCCCTTGGCAATGTCTCCTGTAATCGACGAATCCACCCGGCCAGGGCGGATACAACCAGTGCCGTTAGCAGTGACAGTATCGCTCCCCCATTGACCATATAGCCTAAAACGACCCAGACAAAGAAAGAGTCGATCGTTTGTCCATATATCAGTACGGAATCGCACACACCAGCAGTCATTACGCAGCCAGCAACGAATGCAGCGAAGAGACCGTGTAGGACACCCAATCGCCTGACCCAAACCACTACAATTGATGCTATAATCGCCTGTAGGATTGCACCTCCCACAAACCGACCAAAAGCAAACAACTGTATAAATTGGCCTGTGTTTGTAATGGCTGCGGATACGTTAGAGTGCCGCCAAATTTGAATGAGGAGCAGCAGATTGCAATAGAGCAGGCCACCCACCAAACCGATCATCAGGGCAAGGAGGGGTCGCAAAGGTTCTTGGAGAGGCAACCTTGCGTACTGTGATGCTGAGTCCAGGAACGCCCAGCTTGATGTTGCAACCTTCGCCATTCGCCTACGCCAAAATGAGGCTGCGAGGGGAAAGACCCAGAGGCACATCAAAGCCAGGAGCGTAGCCGGTTGCTGAAGTGTATTCGAAAAGAA
>CATPCK010000605.1 GCA_955652655.1 uncultured Ktedonobacteraceae bacterium
ACCCCGGTTGTGACCAGCACCTTTTACTTCCTCCTGGCAGCGCAATTAAGCGGGATCTTTTTCAAAGGCATGGTCGGGCTGACGGATGGATCATCCATTCAGCCAGGTGTTGCCCTGCTCTCGCTTGGGCTCGTGATCCTGGTGCTGGCGCTCAGTATCTGGGGACGTGGACTTGTGAGTAACTTCGCCCTCCTGATTGGCATTATCATTGGTTGGATTGCCTTTCGCTTGTTGTTTGCAAGCCAGCCATCGGCACTTGTACCGGCCGGTAGCGCCTTTTTTGCCATATTTCCATGGGGAGGTCCCACGATCAGCCCGGGAATACTTCTCGCCCTTGTGTTGACCGGGCTGATCAGTTTGAGTAACACGTATGCCTCACTCGAGGGGACAGAAGCACTATATTCCATGCCCGTCTCGGCCGCTCAGTATAAGCGTTCGTTTGTCATTACAGGTTTTAGCTCTGTCGTTGCCGGTGTGCTCGGATTTGTCCCGTATGCCCCCTACACCTCTTCGCTTGGCCTTCTACGGGCCACGCGCATTCTCGGGCGTGCGCCATTCCTCATCGGAGCCGCGCTCTTCATCCTCCTCGGAGCAATTCCCGCCCTTGGTCAGTTATTTGCATCGCTGCCCATCAGCGTTGGCGATGCGGTCCTATTTGTAGCCTATTTACAGTTATTCGGAGCAGCTCTGGACAACATTAAGGGAATGGCGTTCTCGTACAAGAGTATTTATCGTATTGCAACCCCGGTTCTGTTCGGGCTGGCTTTAATGACGATACCACCTACCGCATTTAGCAGTATTCCAGCTATTATACGTACCCTCTTGCAGAATGGGCTCGTCATGGGGATCCTGGTTGCCATGATACTGGAACATACGATTCGTTGGGATAAGCAGAAGTGATGGGGGTAGTCTCCAGCCGTTGCTATAACTGAAAGTGGTATCAGCTTGATTTTTCCCTCGTCTCGCATGCATCTGCAAGCAGTGGAGGTATGTGAGAATTGAATCATATCTTTGAGTTTTATGCGTCTACCACTCAGAGAGTATGGCACTGCATAATTTGCGATACCTTTGAAACTTGCTTTCGTATGCTCGGTGTTGCGACGGTTGCTTGGTCGCTTGCTGTTGTGTTTCTTGCGCCAACTCTTGATGCTGTGAAACATGCTGCCACGTTACTACGCCGGTCGCAATGTTCGCCAGGAGAGCCGCACCCACAACTGAAGCATCAACCGCACCCTGGAACTGCACAGGGATACCGAAGATGTCGGCAACGAGTTGCCGAATCCATTCTGTCTCAAGTACTTTTCCGGAGGCGATGAGCTGGCGCGGTTGCCCCAGTTCTTCAAACAGCCCCGAAGCAATCCAGTACACATTAAAGATCATACCCTCGATGGCTGCTCGCATGAAATGAGGCCCCGTATGGTGTAACTGCAAGCCAAAAAAGACACCCTTCGCATCGGCATTCCACAAGGGGGCGCGTTCTCCGGCAACATATGGCAGGCAGAGCAGATCATCGCTTTGTGTTGTTTGCGCAGCTGTAATCATTTCTAGGAACCGTTGCGGTTGGCGGTCGGTCAGGTTTCTGCTCAGCACCGAATTGTACAACCAGTCCAGGACAATGCCACCGCTATTGCTTGGGCCGCCCACGATAAATCGGTCGGCATCCAGCACGTAGCAAAATGATCGGGTGGAGACATCTGTGAAAGGCTTCGAACTTCCTGTGCGAATCGCGCAACTGGTCCCAATGGTCATTGCCATCAGCTCGCTTCCGATAGCGCCCACGCCAAGATTCGCGAGCACGCCATCCGATGCGCCAATATTGAATGCGGTCTCTGGCGCTATCCCTGAGAGGATGAGCCGTGGTTCGCGGATCCCTTGCTTCACATAGGTAGTAGGCACAATGGTCGAGAGTTTCTCAGCAGAAATACAGGCCAGCGACAGTGCCTCGGAATCCCAGGTACCTTCACGGAGATTGTACAGTCCTGTCGCGCTTGCGAGCGAGGCATCAACGCACCACTCTCCAAACCATTGATACCAGATCCACTCTTTCAGCGAAACGAATTTCTCTGCCTCCTGGAAGACTTTGGGCCGTTGTTTGCGCATCCACATGAGTTTGAGCAGCGGTGTCATCGGATGGATCGGCGTGCCGGTTCGCTCATAGACGGACTTACCAGCAGGTGTCTTCCATAGCTCGCTCGCCTCCTCTTTTGCGCGTAGATCCATCCAGGTGGTAGCTGGCGCCAGGTAGCTCCCGTCCGCAGCAACGGGTATCAGGCTGTGCATGGCTGCGCTCAACCCCACTCGATCTACAGCGTAGCCTAGGCGTTGCGCTTCCCGAGCTGTGTTGGATAGCACGTTCATCACCGCTTGATACACGACCATGGGCTCCTGTTCCGCAGTTCCCGTATCGTCGTACCATGACTCCACTTTCTCTGCCGCATGCGCTATTTCTTGCATGTTTGCATCAAATGCAATGGCTTTGACAGAGGACGTACCTATATCGCTGCCAATGGTACAGCCGAGAAGTGCCATCGTCTCTTCCTCCTTCCGTTACGGACAACCGCTGATGAAGGCCAGCAGTTGTCCGTGGTCTGATGCGCGTACAACGAACACCAGGCCTCGTTTAGCTTGTACTCGCAACCGGTCCCACTTCCGGACTGATTTGTGGCTCTTTGATCTGCTCTATTTTTCCGAGCAAGAACAGGAAGCAGAGGATGCCGAGCACGAGAATGGCACCGGCCACTAAGAAATTCGCGGCAAATGAGCCAGTACTCTGAAAAATGAACCCGGCCGCAATTGGCGCGGCAATCCCCGCCAGGTTGTTGAAAAAGTTCATGATGCTGCCGACTGTTCCTACTGTTCCTTTCGGGGCGATCAGCCCCGGAATGCTCCAGCCGATGGGGGCTGCGAATGCGAGGCCGCCAAGCGCAATGGAGATCCAGATGATCGCCACATTTGCATTGGTGGTAAAGGCAGCGCCGACCACGGCAATCCCTAATAGCAGGCCAATGGTAAAGAGCGTCTTGCGCACCCTGGTCGGGTTCTTCCCCCTCTTTATTAAGGCATCGACTAACCAGCCGCCAATCACGATATCGGTTATGGTGGCCACCACCCAGGGAATAATCGTATAGAAACCGCTCGCCAGGACGGTCATATGCAGCGCCGTCTGGAGGTACCCTGGTATCCACGACAAGAACAGGTAGAACGAGTAGCCATAGGCCATAAACCCCAGCGTCAAGCCCCAGACTTTCGGCTGCCGCAGTAGGAAGCCTAAGTTCGCCAGTGGATTGCCTGCTTCCTGACCCTCCTGTTGGGATCCACCCTCAACAATATAGGCGCGTTCCTCGGGCGCTAAGCGCTTCGACTTCGTTGGATCATGATACCCGATCCAGAAGAGGGCGCAATACAGCAAAC
>CATPCK010000606.1 GCA_955652655.1 uncultured Ktedonobacteraceae bacterium
CAAGCCACGGCATGCGAAATCGTGCCGGGTTCCACAAGTGGACATGCGCATCGATGATGGGAAATGTGACCATAGCTTCTTCCTCGGCATATCGGAGCACCATCTCCGTTTCTCACGACTTTATCTTTCTTTAGATAGCATCAAGTTCGCCCCACAGTTCGGCAGGAATGGGGTACTGTGCGAGGTTGATCGTCTCGCTAAGCCGCTCAGGACGGCTGATGCCCACGATCGTCGAAGTGATGCGCGGATCTCGTAGAGAAAATTGCAGTGCTACTGCCCCTAGTGGTACCCCATAACGCTTACAGATGGCCTCCATTTGCCGGGCGCGTGTCAGCAATGATTGCGGGGCATCCTGATACATATAGCGAGGATAGGCATCCGGTCCCTTCGCCAGGATACCACTACCGTAGGGCGCGGCATTCACGGCTGCTACCCCAAAGTTGTGGCACACATCCCAGAACGCTTCAGCCTCGGTATTGAGCAGGGTATACCGGTTATGCGAGATGGCTACTTCAAATATCCCTGTTTCAACAAACCGTCTCATGAGATCAAGGGGGCCACCAGCCACGCCAAGATGGGCGATCAAGCCCTCTTGTTGGCAGCGCTGGAGCGTTTCGACAGGTCCGCCAGCAGACATGGCTTGCTCAAACGTCGTATGTTCCGGGTCGTGAAGATAGAGCAGTTGCAATTGGTTCAAGCCGAGCAGACGCATGCTGCGCTCAACACTGCGTCGCATCTGCTCACCGCTGAAATCGCCTGTATGGAGATCGCGGTCTGCTTTACTGGCAAGCACAAATCCTGGCGGCAGACCACCCAGTTCACGCAAGACGATCCCCAGGCGGCGTTCGCTCTCACCGTCTCCGTACGAGGCGGCGGTGTCGATGAAGTTGATGGGACCCGCGAAAATGGCGCGAATAGTTGCCAGTGCCCGCTCCTCCGATACCCCATAATTAAACGTGTCCGGCATATTGCCGAGCGGCGCGCAGCCGATGCACAGTGGGGTAACAGCCATTCCCGTTTTTCCCAGGGGACAGCGTGCAAGCGATACTGATTCTGTCATATTAGCTCTCTCCTCTTACTTCAAGAATAACTCGATCCACTCCTCCTTGCCCTTGCCCCTGGACCAGCCCCAATCCATCTGAGGATAGGAAAAGTCAAGCCAGAGGATGTCGATGGTGCCATAGTTGGTCAGGAGTTCACGTACCTGTCCGTGAAGATAGTCAACATACGTGCGCATAGCGCGCAGACCACTTGCCCGTGCCTGCATATCGTCACGTAGGGGATGAAGCCCATCGATGGAAATGCCGGATGGTGCCAATCCAGAAGCGAGTAATAAAAGCCTACTTTGAGTCCTTCCGCCCGAAAAGCCTCAACCCAGGGACGGATGAGATCTTTCCCAGCAGGCGTGCGCGCCGCCTTATACTCTGTAAGCTGAGAGTCCCAGAGGCAAAAGCCATAATGTTGGTTGGTAGTGATGACGGCGTAGCGCATCCCAGCCTGCTTCGCCAGCCGTGCCCAGGTAGCCGGATCATAGAGATCTGGGTGAAAGTGGTCGAAATAGCGTTGATATGCCTCATCAGTCATCTTCTCGCTGCCCTTGATCCACTCAGCAAGGCCATTGTCTCCATGCCTCGCGGCGCAGGCATAAATACCCCAGTGAATGAAGAGGCCAAAACGATCATGGATGAACCATGCGCGCCGCTGTTCTGTTGCTGACTCCTCGCGTTGCATTTCTCCTCTCCTCTCTCGTTGCTTTCATTCCTCTGTAGTTCGAGGGCTAATCCGTCTGTGAGCTAGTACCACCGTCATGTATATCTTAACATCTTTCAATCAGAAATACTAACTAATCAATAGAAAAACTCAACAAATAAAATAAAGACCCTTGACAAAACTTTGCTTATAATAAATACTTCTCTAGAGAGATTTGAAATGCTGTTTTGCGATGCAAAAAGGAGAGCTACATGCAGTACACCCATCTTGGGCGAACGGGACTCGTCGTCAGCCGCTTATGCCTTGGCACTATGAATTTTGGACCGGAAACCAGTGAGGACGACAGCTTCAGCATCATGGATCGTGCCCTGGAGCAAGGCATCAACTTCTTCGACACAGCGAACGTTTACGGCGCGAAGAAAGGCGAAGGCGTCACCGAGCAGATCCTTGGCCGTTGGTTTGCGCAAGGCGGCGGGCGCCGCGACAAGGTGATTCTGGCAACCAAGGTCTACGGAGAAATGGGCGACTGGCCAAATCAGCGCCGGCTATCGGCCCTCCAAATCCGGCAGGCCTGTGAGGGAAGCCTGCGCCGCTTGCGGACTGACCACATCGACCTCTACCAGATGCATCACATCGACCGCCAGACACCCTGGGAGGAGATCTGGCAGGCGATGGAGCAGTTGGTGCGCGAGGGGAAGGTGATCTACGTCGGCAGCAGCAACTTCGCGGGGTGGCATATTGCGCGAGCCAATGAGATCGCTCGTAGCCGCCACTTCCTGGGGCTGGTCTCAGAGCAAAGCCTCTATAACCTCACGGACCGCACTGTTGAGCTTGAGGTCTTGCCCGCCTGTGAGGCGTATGGGCTTGGGGTACTCCTATGGAGTCCGCTCGCGGGTGGACTGCTTGGTGGGGCATTGCAGAAAGCGGAGGCGGGTCGGCGCGCCAATTCCCGCTTGCAGGCAGCCATCGAAAAGCACCGCGCGCAGCTGGAGACCTATGAGGCCCTCTGTACCGAGTTGGGAGAGGTACCTGCGAATGTGGCACTGGCCTGGCTGCTGGCGAACCCGGTGGTGACCGCGCCAATCATTGGGCCACGCACGAAAGAGCAGCTTGATGGGACCCTGCGTGCGCTCGAGATTCCCATGTCGAAGGAAACGATGGAGAAGCTCGACGAGATCTTCCCAGGCCCAGGTGGCGCTGCTCCCGAAGCCTATGCCTGGTAAGCGAGGAGGATGGCAATGGTCGACACTGGACGCTACATGACGGTAAATGGCAAACCCTTCTTTATCCTGGGAGGACAGGTTCACAACTCCAGCGCCTATACCAGGGAGCGCATGGCACCTCTCTGGAATACCCTCGTCCGCATGCACGCCAATACGGCTGAGGTCCCCGTCTATTGGGAACAGATCGAGCCGGTCGAAGGAACCTTTGACTTCGCCATCGTCGACGACCTGATCGCTGGAGCGCGGGAACACGGCCTCAAGCTGATTCTGCTCTGGTTTGGCACCTGGAAAAACGGCACAATGAAGTACGCGCCTGGCTGGATGAAACTGCAGCCGGAGCGGTTTCGGCGGGTCATCACGCCGGAAGGGCAATCGCTGCCCGTGTTGTCTCCGCACTGCCAGGCGACATTGGAAGCCGATAAGCGGGCCGTTTGTGCCTTGCTCGATCACCTCAAGCAGGTGGACAATACCGAGAGAACGGTCATCATGCTCCAGATCGAAAATGAACCGGGGAGTCACGGGTCTGAGCGCGATTTCTCCCAGGAAGGCAATACTCTCTTTGCCGCCGAGGTCCCTGAGTCCCTGACGGTGGTCCTCCCGGCCGCGCGGTCGGCGCTCCGGCGGATTTGGGAGGAGCACGGGGCGCGGATAAAGGGCTCCTGGCAAGAGGTCTTCGGCCGGCAGGCACCAGAAATATTCACTGCCTGGTCCGTGGCTCGCTACATCGACGAGATCGCTGCAGCCGGAAAGGTCGTCTATGATCTGCCCATGTACGTCAACGTGTGGCTGGGTGAGCAGGGGTTCCGCCTGGCCGGTTACGACTATCCCTCTGGTGGCGCGGTCAGCCAGGTGATCGATGTCTGGAAGGCTGCGGCCCCCCACATCGATCTGCTGGCGCCTGACATCTATTTCGCCGACGCGGACCACTTCTGCCAGCTCTGTGACACATATAGCCGTGCCGACAATCCGCTCTTCATCCCAGAATGTGGGCTGTGGCCCGCGACCGCTCGCCTGATGTTCTACGCCATTGCGCGCTATAACGCCATCGGCATCGCCCCCTTCGGCATCGACGGTCTCATCGATGAGGACGGTAACGTGATCGAGAGTTGCGTCGCGTTGCTTGAGAGTTTCGCGGCCACGCGCGCAATCCTGCCCTTGCTTCCCGTCTACCAGGGAACGGGACGGCTCCATGCCATTGTGCAAGAGGAAGGGGTCCGCGAGCAGTATATCAAGCTAGATGGCTACACGGCCCTGGTGCAGTTTGGCGTGTCATGGTATGGACGTCAGTTACCGGCAGGAGGTGCCTCGGAGGCATCTCGTGGCCGTGGATTGCTCATCCAGGTTGGGCCAAAAGAGTTTTACGTCACCGGCGTCGGCTTCACTGTGTACATTCGGCCAACCGGTGATTTCCACCGCTTTCTGTACAAGAATCGCTGGCAGGGAAGCTTTGACGCGTGGCTCATGGTCGAAGCTGGACACTTCGAGGGCGAGCAATGGGTCGTCGATGAGCGCCGTGCGGGGGATGAGACCGATTATGGGCTGATTATGGCAACGCCCGGCCAGGCCGTACACGCCGTGTTTGAGTAATATTTTATTACTCTAATATTGACATATCAATATATTCTCTGCTAACTCTTACTCCTTCCTGGATTCCCTATACCCTGCTAGCTCTACTTTTAATCTATGTTCTACAATATCATCTTTTAAAGATATATATTAGAATATACTTAGAAACAACCCTAAGCTCAGCTATCAGGTACAGTTACGTATTGACCTGCCTGTATTACTATGGCATTATAATAGATAGGGTATTTTCCTTGTCACTTTAGTCGGCTCATATCGTGAGCCGAGCCGTGGTTGCGCGGAATAGCGAAGAGATCCGCATTTTGCTTGTCATTTGAGTCCTGGCCACTCTGGCTATGCATCAGCGTAGTCAGGTTTCCGTATGCTAGACAAATAGTGTAACTGCGGCTCCTATTATTTACAAGCTTAAAGGAGTGTTCAGACTATGCAACAGCTTTCCTTTACACAATGGATACGCCACCACGCAGCAAAACTCGCCATTGTATGC
>CATPCK010000607.1 GCA_955652655.1 uncultured Ktedonobacteraceae bacterium
ACTTTATAGTGCGTAGGAGAGCAGCAAAGAGGCTTGGACAGCTAGAGAAAGATGATCAGACAGTAATTGATCTTCTGCTCCAAGCGTTGCACGATAGTGATTTCGATGTTCGAGAGAAAGCGGCAGAGAGGCTTGGGCAAGTAGAAGTCAACAATCCTGCTCAACTTCGTAAGACTCTTATAGCTCTTAATGCACTGCTGTATAAGACAGATGAAGGAGCATGCGACGATGCACTCCAAGCAGCGCATCACCTTTTAAATGGCCGTCCCTTTCCCGATAGTCGTTGGGTTCCATTAGCGACTCGACGAGCACGGTCACAAAGACCCTTGCGGATTGCATTTTGGCTTAGTGTAATTTTTGCCAGTCTTCTCATCGGTATATGCGCCACATGGCTTCTTGGACATCTCGATCCTAATAGCTTTCTACTTCGCTTTCTCAGCGTTCTCGCTGCCTTTGTCGCTTTTGCCGCTGCTGTTGCTCAAATACGAGGGCAGTCACTGCGTGATCCGTGGGATCACCAGAGATAAACTTTAAAGGTGTCCGCGTCGTAGGAAAGAATGCCAAATAACCCTTAAAATTCAATGCCATTTTTCGGCTCATGGCCAGGTTTGGTGAATCGGGACAGAAAAACAAGAGGACAATGTAGTGCTGTCGACTTCACGAGCGGCTTGCGAATTACCGCTTGCTTCTCTCGTCTCACCCTTTCACCAAAGTCGGCCACGAGCCACCGAATTATCACATTTACATACATCAAAGAGAATGAAGCATACAAAAACGCCGTAAGCAACGTTCATCAAACACATGCTTACGGCATAAGTTGAAAAGTAGAGTAACCCTTGCTCACAAGCCATTATAGAGCTTGTAACAATTCCTTTACCCTCTCATCGCCGGGAAACTGAGAACTAAGCTTTGCAGCCAGTTTCTTCACACGCCGAACGTTATATTGTGAGCCAACAGAACGAGCAAGCTTTAACCCCTCAGTTGCATAAAAGCAGCAACTCATATCCCTACCTGCATACAGCGCTTCAGCATACTGCGTATAGAGCCTAGCTCTCATGCGTGTCATGCTCAAATCGAGCGAATGCTCTAACCTATCGTAGCTTTCAATCGCAACGTCAGGTTTCCCGATAAACGTATGGCATTGCGACCAGCCATCATTAATGGATTGTTCAGAACATCGGGTTGCTTGAAGAAGCAATAAATGGTCATCCCCTGGATCAACACGCCGGAGCAAAACGCGAGCTTCTGTAAGTGATATCAGGCAGCTCTGATCACCGAGTAATCCCTGAACTTCGGCATGGCCAGTTGCAAGAAATGCTCTTAGCCCTGGTGGAGAGCGACGTGTAATTTCTCTCGCAGTTTCATACAGGTTGTTTGCTTCATCCAGACGATCTAACCACATGTTCATTACGGCTTGACGCGCCATTGTAAGTGCATTCAATTCGGCGCATTCTGCTTCTTGTGCTAGCAAAGATGCTTGCTTAAAACATCGTTCAGCCGTTTGAAAGTCCAGCTGGTCACGAGCAATCATCCCTTTCAGTTGGTAGTTATGACTCAAAAGTGTGAGCAGTGAGTCGCGGTCTCTGGCGCTGCTTTTATGAAGCAGCCGTGTTAGCTCTTCAATATGCACGTTTAATCCTCTATCGGCAGCAAGGGAGCTACCAAGATAGTACAGATCAAGACGCATCCGCACATTATCGGCAAACGTCTCAAACACCACACGACTAAGATTCTTGCCATTAGCAGCAGGAACAGTTTCAACAGAAGTGAGAACAGCAACTTGAGGCAACGCGATTTCCGTAAGCCCTAGCAGTTCTGGTGGAATGTGCAATATCCAGGCCAGTGTACGACGCAGCTTGAGATCATGAATACGCGCACTCTGTTCAATGGAAACGATCGTCCTACGACTCTTACCGACCTGCCTGGCTAACTCATCCTGAGTGATTCCCGCTTGTGACTCCCGGTACTCTCGGATCACATGCCCGTGATGTGAAGCTTCTTTCATAGGCTCCCTCCCTTCACAAAAACGCACGATAGAGCATCCTGATACATGTTCTACTTGTCATATTACCCGATTGTGTAGTACAACATCGTACCAAAACACCCTTCATTTTCGCTACTTTATTTGCGGTTTCTTCCCTCGACCAGTGCCAGGTTTACGTTTGACCGGCTCACGGAAATCTTCCCGCTTTTTACGCCCACCCGTAGGATTCGCAAATGGCACGCTATCACCCGGACTGAACTTCCGTTTCTGCTCCTGGATGAGTGCATCATTGAGGTGCATATAATTCTTGATGGTCGCTATGTCCTCATGCCCTAGCAGCTCCTGAAGCGTGTAAATGTCACCGCCGAGCATGAGATAGCGCACGGCAAACGTATGGCGGAAGATGTGCGGGCTAATACGCTTGCCCTTGGGCAGATCAACCCGACGACGAAGACGCTGGAACAGCATGTCTATACCACGACGAGTCAAGGCAAAACCGCCTTCACTCAAAAACACATGATCTTCATTCGGATTGCCAACCGCCAGCAACGTATCGCGGTTCTGGCGATACCGATCAATGTAGAGAAGCAGAGCGCGTAGCGCGTTGCGACCAAGCGCTATACGCCGCTCTTTATTTCCCTTGCCATGAACGATAATCGCACCCTTGTCACGGTCCAAGTTTGCCAATCGCAAATCACACAGTTCCGCCAGGCGGATACCGGTATCCCACAGCAACCAGAGAATAGCGCGATTGCGAGCAGCGTTCATGTCAGTAATAGGGCCAACTTCATGAGAAGGCGTACAGGCTTTAAGCATCCGCTCGAACTCTTCAAACTCGATGATGCGGATAAGCGGCTTGCCAACTTTGGGCATCTTCACATGGTTCGAGGGAGCCACCTGAACATAGCCCTCTGCTTCAAGCCAGTTGCAAAAAGCACGCATTGAGCGAGCATAACAATTGACGGATCGTTCCGCAAGCTTCCTCCCCTTGGCCCCAGGTTCCGTACTCATGTATGTGAGCCAGGAGAGAACATGCACGCGCTCGATATCCTCGATAGAGGTTACACCCTTCTTTTCCAGAAAATCAGCGAAGTTGCCGAGCGCGAGCGTGTGCCATTCAAGGGTCTTTGGACTATGGTTCTGGCTACGATGGTCAAGTAGGTACTCTTCGATGGTCGCACGGAGAGCACGTTGCGCACGCTTTGAGGAACGCTTCCCGGTTTGAGAAGTCGACTTCGCAGGAGCAGCTTGCTCTTGCTTTTTGTGAGAAGAATCAAAAGACACAGGAACACCTCCAATTCAGGAAAGGCATTCACAGGAGAAGCAGGTGCTCACACCATTTTGTACTTGTTTGACCTTCATACGAAGCAGGTACTCATGGGTTTCGGAGGCATGTACTCATTGAAACACTTTTCAGCAGGTTCACCTCAGAAGTCAACACTGCTCGCTTCCTGTAAACGCGCTTAGGAACTGGCTTCCTGTGTGATTAGAGCGGGAGACGGGACTCGAACCCGCGACAGCCTGCTTGGAAGGCAGGAACTCTACCACTGAGTTACTCCCGCTAATTGACCTTTCTTTCTTTACTGGTCTTGGTCGGGGTGCGCAGACTCGAACTGCGGACCTCCTGCTCCCAAAGCAGGCGCGCTACCAACTGCGCCACACCCCGCTTTACTGCTTTCTCTTGTTTCTCTTGCGGAAAGTGTCTGCACTATAGCACGCCTATAGTCACCTGTCAAGTACTTTTCTTTGCTGCACCCAATTCAGGGGCCATTCCTGCCATTCTTGCGACGGTAGCGCAGTTTGAGTAGGAACAGGTTCCAACGCGTTACGAGACTAGTGAGTGGATTTCGCCGTAGAGGAGTGACATTTCCGTAACCAATTGATTGCGATGATTGGCGAGAACGCGAACGTAATAAAAACGGTGAGAGAACCACCAGTATCAGACAAATAACCCCTACAATTGCCAGTATACCAGTGACAACAGTTGCATTACCATTGTTTGCATAGGCATAGCCCCCGGCAATGAGTGCCGCTACAACCGCAATGATAATGTACCATTCGGACAACCCGAATTTGAAAGATGGGAAACCACGGCTACGTGGTCTGCTACGCGGAGGTGGATTACGGCGCTTGCGCTCGCCAAATTTTTGCCCAAGACCTGACTTAGGCTCTGTGGCCTCCAAATTGCGGAGAATTTCTTCGATCTCACGTTCATATCTGTTTGGCATGGATGCTCTGCTTCCTTAAACTCGCCAAAACACTCTTGCTAGTAATGATACCAATTTTTAAGCTGGTAGACAAGTACTTTGCCTCTCAATTTCAGCATCACATACCTTAATGTCATCAGTATGGGAAAAATCTTCTAGGACAAGGTGTAAAGAAGTCACTGGAAAGGGGTATGGAGCCCATCACTTCTTCCTCTGTGCGAACCATCTTAAGTAAGGGACCAGGCGAGCACTGGCATTCAAGTTCCCAATCATCTCCAAATCCTCGGCGCTAAGGGGCTTAATAATGATGAAAAAGCCAATACACAATACTAAGAAAATAACACCTGACACACCGATGAGTAAACGGCTTGCTGGATGCCAGAGGATACCGGGCAAGGCTGCTAACGCCAAGCCCAACAAAAATCTCAAGGTGAATCCGAGAGGAAATTTACGCGGCAACACAGGCCAGAGGAAAGTGAGCAGCAGAGCGCCAATCAAAACCTGCGCCAGGCCGTCGGCGACAAGCGCCCCTGCTGGCCCCCAGTGAGGAATCAGCAGTATCCCGATTACTACGACCGCGACAAGGCCTAGCCACTGACTCAGCACAACCAGCTTTGGCTTGCCAATCACATACAACGCATATTGATGGTCAGTTGTACCAAGGACACGCACCAGGATATTGAAGAAGAGAAAGATAGCCAGCAATGGACCTACAGGATCATAGTTCGCTCCATACAGCGCGTGAGCAATGTTTTGCGCATTAAATAAACAAAACACAAGCACAGGTGCAGCAAGCAGCGTCTCAATTTTGATCAGAGCCTGCCATGAGCGTGCCAGGCGATCATAGTTGCGTCCTACAAAGGCTGCCGCAAGCGCAGCTCCTCCAACACCACCGAAGCCCGACACAAGCAAAAGACTCGCGGCATGCGCCAGTTGAAAGGACAAATTAAAGTAGCCAATCTGGACTATCGAGACTAAGTAGACGCCAAGCAAGATGATGGACACCTGCTTGAGTAATGCTCCGGTCACCAGGTTGGTTAACCAGGCGGAAATGCCTAGTTGCACGACAGGCTTCATCGCTTGCACAAATGTTTTAGGCCTTTTCCGCTCAAAAAGGAACGGAGTGAGCCAGAAGAGAAAGGCCGCCGCATTGAACAGTGAACAAATAGCGAAAATCCAGAGTACCCCATTAGTCCCCCAGCCGAGTTGCAGTACGAAAAAGCTTAAGGCCAACAAAGCAAGTTGCGTGAGACCACCAACAACGAATACGAAGCGCATACGCATCAAAGAAGCGCAAACAGCAGTAACGAGACCACTGACACCGTTACCAAGCACATAGACCGCGATGGGCGTAATATGGCTCAAGAGGGCGGGATCACGCAGCCCGGTCGCTACTACCGCCGCGCCAATAAAAGGAATGGCGGCAAAGAGCGATGCTAGCACAGGTAGGGCAAAGAGCATCACAGCGAGTGACAGGGCGAGGATAGCCAGCCGGAGAACGAGCAAACGTCGCATGAGAACTGCCGCTGCCGCCTTTCCATGCTCGGCAAAAACTCTCGGCATAAAAGTGGTGGTGGCATCCTCCAATCCCAGGGCTACGATATAAGCAATGGTGTTGAAAGCAGCCATGGACACGGCATAAACGCCATATTCAGCAACGGATAACTTGCGGGTGACAAGAACAGTGAGCAGGAATAAAGAGCCAAACACCCATAAGCCATAGGTCTGATTCAGCAGATAGCTACCTGGAGTACGCTTGAGAAGGTGACGCGCTTCTTCTTCCGCAGGCAATGTATCGCCTGGTAATTGTCGCTCCGCTTCAGTAGAGGCATGCTCTATGAGACCGCTCGGCCTTTTAATATCTTTCACCTCACCATTTTCCTCTTGCGGCTCAGGATTGTCAAGTGCACTAGTACCTGCGCCTATCAAACGAAACGGTCGCAGTGTCGGTTTTCGCATAAATGCCGGTCAGTCTATTTCTTAAAAAGAAAACGTCCCAACCATCCTATAGCGCCGAGCGCGGCAAAGAGTTCCAGTAAGCTCACATTCGCTGCCACATGATCTGCTGAGACAAGATAGAATGGCCCTATCTTAAACGTGGCTGCTACTAAAAATACACCCAGGCCAAACCAGGCAGGCAGCGTAGCATAAAGTAGTGCCTTTTGCCAGCCCGGGCACAAAAAGCCTATCACAGTGGGAAGGACATAGAGCAATAACGTAATAATAGGTGCGACAAGCGGGGGAAATGGCCCGTCTAACGCGGCACTGGTAGAATTTGGCAAGAAACGCGTCCAGAATTGTGCCGGGACCAACGCTGACATTACCAACAGTGTTTCTATTACAACCAGGCCTATAGCCAGTATCGTTTTTCGTCGCTCTTTTGCCATTGATTGTGCCGTATCCTGGTTTTGCAATGATTGAGGCGTGCTTGTACGAAGCATCTCCATCCCTTCTCTTGTAAAGGCACCATATCATGTAGATGATGAGTGCGAGTGTATAGTAGAGGCCATGAAGGCCGTCGTTATACTCTTGGTATCCGAAGCAAGCCCATCTGGTACTTCAGCATCAAAATGCGCCGGACGGAGTCATCGATACGTTGCTGGCTGATATCACCTGCGCTAACGGCCTGTTTGATGCCATTGATCATATCAGCGACACCATTTGGAGTGGAGGCCCCCATCAGCAAGTCGGAACCAGCCTCGACCGCCATTGCTGCGGCCTGCGCCTCAGAATAATAAGCGATGATCCCTTCCATCGTCAAGCTATCCGTCAAAATCACACCATGAAACCCTAGTTGGTCGCGCAGAATACCCGTCACAATTTTGTAGGAGAGCGAGGAAGGCTTCGTACTATCGATCTTCGTGACAAGCTCGTGGGTCACCATCACTGCCTGGACATTGCCCCGCGCGATTAGCGCGCGATATGGCGCCCAGTCGATTGCTGATAGAGCGCTCTGCGTGCGGTACAGGCTAGGAACAGTGACATGTGGATCGCCGCTGACATCCCCTAACCCTGGGAAGTGTTTCAGCGTACCCATTACCTTACCACTCCCTTGCAGACCTCTAAGATATGCACCCGCCATTTTAATCACCGTCGCAGCATTGTTCCCAAATGTGCGCAGGTACAACTGCGGGTTATAGACATTAGTAACATCTACCACTGGCGCAAGATTCAAATTGATACCATAATACGACAGGTCATTCGCGTCCCGGATACCTTCTGCCATCGCTTTCGCTGCATCGCCTGTCGCGCCAATCGAACTCGCAGACGGCCGTGAACCATCCAGATTCATCAAGCGATCTACCGTTCCCCCTTCCTGGTCAATCGCCATCACCAGGGGAACAGCGCTATTCTGCTGCATTTGCTGGACGAGGCCTTTGAGCTGTGGTCTCGAGACAATATTGTTATTCGCCGCAAAAATGAGCACGGCGCCCACTTTGTACTGACTGATCATTGTACTTATGTCAAGTCCATAACCTGGGCCATAAAATTGTACAATCATCATCTGGCCGAGCTTCTCATCCAATGTCATTTTCTGCATAATGGCATTGATATACTCTGCTGGCGTTAACTGGTGCTTCGTTTGA
>CATPCK010000608.1 GCA_955652655.1 uncultured Ktedonobacteraceae bacterium
TGTCAATGGAAGAACTGCTGCGGCAAGAGGGGCTGGAACCTGTGACCGACCGCGAACTGAACATCCTGCGCTTGCTCGACAAAGACCTCACGAACAAGGAGATTGCGCGCGCACTGGTGGTCACGCCAGGAACGGTCAAGGTGCATACTACCAATGTCTATCGCAAGCTTGGTGTGAATAATCGCCGCACTGCCGTCAGCCTCGCCAAAGCGCTTGGTCTCCTGGCTGCAGGCTAGTACAGAAAGGCTGAAGAGGTCAGTGGTCTCGACCATCCGCCTGAAGATGTCTTGACAAGGCGTTGCTCATGAAACTACCGGTCTCTTGACCCCTCTCTGTAGGAGCACTGGTGGTGAGTAAAAGCAGACGAGAGGGGACATCCATGTCCAACACTTCTTACATGAGCCAATCACAGAAGCAGATGGGAATATGCAGAAGAAGACTCGCACGCGCATTTCGCCGTACAGCTGGGTCCTGATCCTCTTACTCCTCGCCCTGGGAGCTATCAACTTTGCCGACAAAGCGGTGCTCGGCCTGGCAGCCGTGCCCATCATCAAGGAACTTCACCTGAGCCCGGCCCAGTATGGACTGGTGAGTGGAAGCCTTTTCTGGTTGTATGCACTCTCATCAGTGTTGGTCACCGCATGGTCCGACCGCATCGGGACCAAAAAAGTCCTGGCGTTGCTTGCAACGGGCTGGGCCATCGTCCAACTCGCCACCGTGTTCGTCTTCACTTTCCCTGCGTTACTCCTCACACGGATTGTGCTGGGAGCAGGGGAGGGGCCATCGTATGCAACCTCCGTCGCTGCTGCGACACCGTGGCTGCCTTCTGACCGTCGCGCATTCGGCCTGGGCATTGTGACGTTTGGCAGCGTCATCGGCCCTGCGCTCTTTGCACCGATACTGACGTTGCTGATTGCCATGGTTGGGTGGCGCTTGGCTTTTGCTTTCCTTGGAGGTATCGGCCTACTCTGGGTGATCCTCTGGCTGCTGGTCGGGCGAGAGCATCCAGAAACGGGAACGATGTCCCTTCAAACAACGCAGGTGGAGCACTCCAGGATAAGCTGGTCACAGGTTCGTCCCATTCTCTTCTCTCGCACGGTTCTCTTCACCATCCTCGCCGTGTTTGGTCTCTATTGGGCAAGTGCCTTGTATCTGAGTTGGAATCCGGTCTACCTGGTCACGGTGCGACACCTCAGACTCAGCGATCCCCTCTATCTTGCGGGGATCACGCTTCCTTATATTGTAGGAGGAATCGGTCTCATTGCCTTTGGTGCGCTTGCTGATTCTCTCTTCCGCCGGACGGGGAGTCATCGTCGATCGTACGTGTACCTTGCGACTGCTTTGCTGCTGGTGAGCGCTCTTTGCGTGTACCTGGCGGTGAGCGTCCCTTCCGCAGTGGGATCTGTGCTCTTTTTCACCCTCGCGCCCATAGGAGTTGCCATCCCTTTGTTAGTGACGATCATTACGGCGGTGGCCCCGGTAGCACATCGTGGGGCTGTCCTGGGTATTGTCGTAGCGGTCTCCACGCTGCCCGGTCTCATTGCTCCCTCGGTAACGGGGGTGGTTATCCAGTCGGCAGGGAAAAACGTTGAGGGTGGATTTCACAATGCCTACCTGCTCACAAGCCTGTTACTCCTGGGTGTTGGAGTCGTCTTCCTGGCATGTGCGAGGCCCGATGATGAACACCTGGAAGAGAAGAGGAAGAGAAGTGTCGTAGGTCTGCATTCGTAGTCTGGCACGCGAGAAGGCCATGTGAATGTGAGCAAGAACGTGTTCTGACGATGCGTTTTCGCGCCTCCGCCACTGCGTCGAAGCGCTGCTGGCGCACCTCCCGCTCGACTGGGTCGGCATCTGGTTGATCATCGCCCTGGCGAGTGAGCGCCTGCGGGAGCAGGTAGACCTCCCCTAGCATATGACGAATGGGTTCGGCCCGTTGAGGATGAATGCTCCCACGAATGCAGACACGCCCTACTCCCGGTTACTTCCTCATGCCTGTTCCTTCTAAAAAAGTACAAAAATGCTCAGTGTCATGTAAGTTGTCACGAAGTGCAAAGCAGCGGGCAACAGATGACTTGATAATATTTTTCCTGTAGAAAAAGCCAGAACATGCTATTTTTGGGCGTGTTCACATTGGTTAGGATCGATCGGCTTGTCGAACAGCGTATGAGTGTACATATACTACCCGGGTTGCTCGCTATACAGTACTCAACAATAGTGTGTTTAAAGGATGCGTTTCGCTCCTCTGGTCGGTACAATGTACGTAGTGATTGACAAGGCTGAGGTACTCAATCAAGTAACAAATGTAGCGAAATGATGATTGTTTACTGCCGGACACCAAATGCATTTCAGCAGGCTTTGAGAACCCGACATCTTCTCAGGTCGAAACGCCGGCTTCGTACACTTCCCTGCTGGTTGAAAGAAATTGCGGAGGATTTCATGAACCATATCAACTACAAAGAAGCCCTTCAAGTGTTACGTCGAGCCGGGTTGACCACGACTGAAGTAGACAGGTTATGTGATTTTTGTCGAAAACATGCTGCAAGTGAGATGGATCGGGCAGCTATAGATCAGCGTCACCTTGAGTTTGTGCGGTGGCTGGTGACAACTCATAGGCTGTCGGACCAGATAGGTGCGGATAGCCATACCTGTGGGTAGCAAAGGAGCTATGCGTCCATCGTCCTGGCGCCAA
>CATPCK010000609.1 GCA_955652655.1 uncultured Ktedonobacteraceae bacterium
GAGAAGCAGGTTTCCGCCATTAATGCTTAAATTACGTCATCCTATCAGAGAAAGCAACGAGTGCGACCGGCGCCGGTCGCACTCGTTGCTTTCTCTGATAGGATGACGTAATTTAAGCATTAATGGCGGAAACCTGCTTCTCGAAATTCTTGAAGAACTGGTCGAGAGCCACTTTCACCGTGCCTTTGAGAATGATCTCGGGTGTAGAGGCAATTTTGCCTTCCATTTCGGCATGGGCATTATAACTCAGGTTTGTGGGGCCATCAGCCTCCTCTGTCAGGTCTACTACGCAGGTAGCTTTGATAGAACCAATCGAACTCGTAGGTTCAGCAATCAAAACGACACGCGATGGGGCAATCACTTCACCTGTCTGCAAATACACATTATATGGTCCCTTGAGTCCAGGAATATTGGGACTGATCCTCAACTTCATCCGTTGGCCGCCATCCATCTCTACAAGCTCGGCATTTTCGCAGCCGGGAATACTTTCCTGGAGGACCTCAGGATTCAACAGTGCGGAAAACACGTCTGGCCGGGGCGCTTTAATCTTCTGACTACCTGAAATATTCATGCGGGATAGTTACCTTCTTCTCTATAATTTTTCTTTGCTCAAATCCTTCTCCTTGAGAAGTTTGAGCACTTTGCCAGGCTCTATTATGCTTGATTTATGTCTGGCTTTCAATAGATCGGGTAAGAAGTACCATTAGTCTCCTGAATGTCCTTCACCCTTCTAATGATGTTGTAATGCGGCAGCAATGAGTGCGATGAAAAAGAGAGAAAGCGCGCAAACAAACAACAACAACACCCCTATTGGGATGAGCACCACTGCTGTGGCTTTACCTCCACTCAAGCGATGTACTGCCATGAGCGAGAGAATGTTCAGGACGATCGCATAGATACTCAGAGCAAAAGCAACGAAAGCGCCAGCAAACGGGATCAGGTTAACAATGCCCGAGACAATACCAATTGGTACACTAAACAGCAGATTGGTATAACACTGCGTTACGAATTTTCCTTGCCCACCGAAAGCTTTGGCAAGTCCGTATTGAATACCCATTCCAATGAAGAAAAACGCCGGGACAATGATGATGCTCACAAGAGATAGGCCAGCAATCAAAGAACGCAGCGCTGCAGGGTCGATTGTACCAGAACTGGTCGAAGTCGAAGTCAGGGTAGATGATATCAATGTAGACAGGTAACTCAATATTGCAGAGACGATGGCAAGGGCAATGAGTTGTACCCATACAATGTCCCAGCTTGCTTTACCCATCTCTTCAGCAAAAGTCCTCACTCCAGGCCTTGTTGTTACCTTGATATACTGTTGAGGCAAACCCTTGATAGCCTCACCCAATGGAAGCGGTGCTGATTGTGGCGGACCGTAACCTGGTCCCCCTTGATAATAGGGATAGAGTGGTGCCGCATAAGGATTTTCTGTTGGCGGCATGTTGGCATTTTGTGGTGCGCCATAGGGATTCTGTGGAGGTGGTGCACCATAGGGATTGGATGGCGTGCCATATGCTGAATTTGGGTCGTTTGGTTGTCCTTGATTTGGATCCCAGGCCATAACTGTTCCTCCTTCTGGTTGTCCCTTATTTCGATTATTACGTTGAAAGTGGTCCGGGCTTTTTGTAGCGGGTGAACATACCTCTCTCATCATAGCATAACGTTACAAGCCTGTCTAAATAAAATCTGGCGGTGTGCCAGTGTCACCTTGCGGTACCAGCGTGCAGTCGCATATAATGACATCAGGTAATGGCGTCTCGTTCTTGCTCTGTTGCAAATGCGAAACAAAGGAGTTTCGGAGAATGTTTGCCGGCACCGCTGGAGAAGGCAAATGCCTCACTTATGGTCTCCCGCTGTGCCTTTCTGGCCGCTACTTCTTCCTCAACTCCTACATATTCCAGTGACGTTCAACATCTGTGTTGGATGATTGACAGTAGAAAATCACACCTAAGTAAACGACAAGGAGAGAACAACCATGTCTGAAAAGGATTTTATGCCCATTCAGAATTTCGATTATTTAGAATTTTATGTGGGAAATGCTAAACAAGCGGCGTACTATTATAGCAATGCCTGGGGTTTTACGCCCATCGCCTATGCAGGCCTGGAAACGGGCATACGCGATCGCACGAGCTATGCATTGGAGCAGGGCAATGTGCGCCTGGTTGTGACATCACCACTTGGCCCTGAAGGTGAGATTGCCGGACATGTGAAGCTGCACGGTGACGGCGTGAAAACGATTGCCCTGCGCGTGGACGATGCTGGGCGTGCATACCGCGAAGCGACAAAGCGTGGCGCGAAAGGCCTTGGGGAACCGGCTGCTCAGCGGGACGACTATGGGAGCGCAAAAACGGCCACCATTGCTATTTATGGCGATACCGTCATAAATTTTGTAGAGCGCCAGGATTATAAAGGCGCGTTTCTACCAGGCTATCGAGCCATTGAAACAAATGTGCCGCGTCGCGCACGGCCCGCCGGCTTAGCAGCTATCGACCACGTGGTGGGCAATGTCGAGTTGGGCAAAATGAATGAGTGGGTTGAATTTTATGAGCGGGTCCTGGGCTTTACACAACTGATACACTTCGACGATCGTGCCATCAGTACGGAATACTCGGCCCTCATGTCCAAAGTCATGCAGAACGGTAGCGGGCGTATCAAGTTCCCCATCAACGAGCCCGCTCAAGGAAGACGCAAATCGCAGATAGAAGAGTTCCTTGATTTCTATCGCGGCCCGGGTGTCCAGCATGTCGCTCTGAATACCGACGACATTATCACAACGGTGCGCGGGCTGGAGGAGCGCGGCGTAGAGTTTCTCAAGACGCCCAAAAATTACTATGAGACCGTACTGGATCGTGTCGGTCATATCGCGGAAGATATCAATCAGTTAGCAGAACTTGGTATCCTCGTGGATCACGACGATGAGGGCTACCTGTTACAGATATTCTCCAAGCCGGTGGTAAATCGTCCAACGGTCTTCTTTGAAGTGATTGAACGAAAAGGCGCCCGGGGCTTTGGCGAAGGGAACTTTAAGGCGCTGTTCGAGGCGCTGGAGCGAGAGCAGGAACTGCGAGGGAATCTCTAAAATGAAACTTGTCACGTTCAGAACCTCTGAGCACGTAACTCATGCAGGTATCGCGCGTGGTGAGCGCTTCATTGCACTGAACTATCCCACCGTGCTTGAACTGTTGCGTGATCCTGAAGGCCTGGCGAAGGCACAGAGAGCGCTGGAGGAACCGGGGAAAGCGTACGCTTCTCACGAAATCACGCTGCTCTCGCCCATTCCAGAGCCGCCCTCGGTGCGTGATTTCTACGCTTTTGAACAGCATGTGAAGGCAGCTCGTGCTAAGCGTGGGGTGGGTATGATCCCTGAGTGGTACGAAATACCCATTTTCTACTTCACAAACAATAGTGAAATCTATGGTCATGACCAGGATGTACCCTATCCTGTCGGTAGCAATGAACTGGACATCGAGTTGGAAATTGCCTGCGTGATCGGGCGAGAGGGCAAAGACATTCCTGTGGAAGAAGCGGCAAGCTATATCGCGGGCTACACGGTCATGAACGACTGGAGCGCTCGCGACTTCCAGCGCAAGGAGATGGTGCTCAATCTTGGGCCGGGGAAGGGGAAGGATTTTGCTACATCGCTTGGCCCCTGGATTGTCACGCCGGATGAACTGGCCGCTCGTCGCAGCGGCAGTGGCGCCAGTGAACGTTATGATATGACGATGCTGGCCCGCGTCGATGGCAAAGAAATTTCACGCGGCAACTTCAAAGATATCTATTACAGCTTTCCGCAGATGATTGCCTGGGCTTCGCGCAACGCGCGTTTACGCGTAGGTGACATTCTTGGTTCTGGCACCGTAGGCACTGGCTGTCTCTTAGAGATTGGGACGAAGATTCATCCCTGGTTCCAGCGCGGCGAGGTGATCGAGCTAGCAATTGACGGCATTGGTGTATTGAGGAATCGTATCGTGTAAATAAGAGTAGAGGTGGCTTAGCCTGCACTATTCAGGAGAGATACAAATATGCCAGCATATCATCGTTTGGGGCAGATACCCCCCAAAAGGCACACACAATTTCGCAAACCAGATGGAACACTTTACTCCGAAGAGCTCTTCGGTACGGAGGGCTTTTCCGGTAACTATGCCAACCTCTACTACAATTATCCACCTACGCGGGTGAAAAAAGTAGAGCCATACAAGCGTGTCGCGTATGAAGAATGGAATGAAGAGGTACAGCGCCACCATCACCTCAAGACCGCTAATCTGCCTCGTGGTGGAGATGCCGTTCTGGGGCGCCAGGTGCTCATGTTCAACAAGGATGTCGCTCTAGCCGTGGCGCAGCCTACTATCGCGATGGACTATTACTTTCGCAATGCCGAGTGTGACGAGGTGTACTTTGTCCACGACGGACAGGGGGTGCTGGAGACAAACTTTGGCCTGCTGCCCTATCACGAAGGGGACTATATCGTGATCCCTCGCGGCGCAACCTTTCGTTTCAAAATCGGGAACGACAGCCCTGATAGCCGCTTCTTAGTCATCGAAGCGCATGGCACAATCGAACCGCCGCGTCGTTATCTCAATAAAAACGGTCAGATGTTGGAGCACTCCCCCTATTGTGAGCGCGATATTCGCCGCCCAGAAGAACTGGAAACGCATACCGAGCGTGGCGATTTTGAGGTGCGTGTGAAAGTAGGGAATCTTATTACGAGCTACTGGTATGACTTTCACCCCATCAATACCGTTGGCTGGGATGGCTGTGAGTACCCCTGGATCTTCAATATTGCTGACTTCGAGCCGATCACAGGGCGCGTTCACCAGCCTCCGCCTGTGCACCAGACCTTCCAGGGACCGAATTTTGTCGTCTGCTCGTTTGTGCCGCGCAAATTGGACTACCATCCACTCTCGATACCTGTCCCGTATAACCATAGCAATATCGATAGCGAGGAGATGTTGTACTACGTCAATGGTAACTTCGGGAGCCGGCGCGGTATCGAACGTTCGTCGATCACGCTGCACCCGCGAGGCATACCCCATGGTCCTCATCCAGGCGCAGTCGAAAAGAGCCTTGGCGCCGAGCGTACCGAGGAATTAGCGGTGATGGTCGATACATTCCATCCACTGAAATTGACGGCGGCTGCTCAATCCTGCGACGATCCAGCTTACCCCTATAGCTGGCTTGATTAGAGAAAAAATACTGGCACCCTTATGACTTTTTACAAAATCATCTGGACCTCCTACTGTGTATGGAATACCACGATGTGGGTACCCCGTACACAGTAGGAGCCGATTTATCGCGTTCACTGCCGATTTATCGGCCCTAATAGGCATCAACCTAAGGA